>CAYWZO010000017.1:0-36378 GCA_964462865.1 uncultured Dehalococcoidaceae bacterium
CTGGCCGGCATGGAGGTATCGGCGCTGCTGGGCCGCATGCCATCGGCGGTGGGCTACCAGCCGACGCTCGCCACAGAAATGGGCGAGCTCCAGGAGAGGATTGCCTCCACCAAGAAGGGCTCGATTACCTCTTTCCAGGCCATCTACGTCCCCGCCGACGACTATACCGACCCCGGCGTGGTGACCACCTTCGGCCACCTCGACGCCGTGGTGGCCCTGGAGCGCTCCATCGCCGAGCAGGGGCTCTACCCCGCCGTCGACCCGCTGACCTCCACCTCGCGCATCCTCGACCCCAACATCGTCGGCGAGGAGCACTACCGCGTCGCCCGCGAGGTCCAGAGGGTGTTGCAGAGATACAAGGACCTGCAGGATATCATCGCCATCCTGGGTATCGAAGAACTGTCCGAGGAGGACAAGCAATCCGTCGCCCGGGCGCGCCGCATCCAGCGGTTCCTGTCCCAGCCGATGTTCGTTACCGAGGTCTTCACCGGCCGGCCGGGCAAATACGTCAAGGTCGAGGATACCGTGCGCGGCTTCAAGGAGATACTTGAAGGCAAATACGACGACCTGCCGGAGCAGGCGTTCTATATGGTGGGCGGCATTGAAGAGGTGCCGGAAGCCGCCAAGCAATTAGGAGCTGCGGCCAGTGCCTAGCATCAAGCTGGATATCGTTACCGCCGAGCGCATCGTCTACTCCGAGGAGGTTGATGCCGTCATCGCCCCGGGTGTGGAGGGCCAGCTCGGCATACTGCCCCACCACGCCCCCCTGATGACCATGCTCCAGGCCGGCGAGCTGGTAGCCAGAAAGGGCACGCAGGAAGAGAGCATGGCCATCTCCGGCGGCTTTCTGGAGGTGCGTCCCGACCGGGTTATCGTCCTGGCGGACCAGGCCGAGCGGGGGGAGGAGATTGATATCACCCGCGCCGAGGCCGCCAAGAAACGCGCCGAGGAACGCCTGCGCGATCAGAAGGTGGCGGGGCTGGACGAAACCCGCGCCGAGGCGGCCTTGAGACGGGCGCTGGTGAGACTGGAAGTGGCCGAGAAGATAAAGCGGCGGCGGAAGCTGTAGACCCCCCTCCGCAAAACCTATCTTTAATAATCCGCTTGTGGTGAGTGAAAAAACCGCTCATGGTGAGCCTGTCGAACCATAGCGGTTTAAAATTCAGATGAGTTTCTGGGTTTATATTCTCCAATGTTCCGATGGCACATATTATACCGGCCATACTGACAATTTAGAAGCACGTATTGCCAAACACCAGCAAGGCGCGGTTGAAGGTTACACATCTAAACATCTCCCCGTAAAATTGGTCTTTTCCAGTGAATTTCCTACTCGCGATGATGCCTTTGCCAGGGAAAGACAAATCAAAGGCTGGTCACGCCGAAAAAAAGGAGGCATTAATCAGCGGAAGCTGGCACAAATTGCGCGAATATTCGAAAGCTAAGAATCCTCACCCTTCGACAGGCTCAGGGGGCTTTGTATCAAATGTCATTCTGAGGAGCGAAGTGACGAAGAATCTCGGGGTAAGGCGGGGCGCCGTACGTATAAACCCCACCACTCCGAGACCCTTCGCGGAGTTTATCCTGAGGGTAACCGAAGGGCTCAGGGTGACATTAAGCGGCACTTTTGATACAAAACCGGCTCAGGGTGAGCGGTTATATTATTATTCAAGACTGAGGGCTATCCCCATAGATAGTTTTCAAAGCCTTCTCGGTAATTTCCTTGACTAGGGCGTCTTTACCGTCCATGTAATAGTATTTATCGTTATTAAATTTGTCCGACAGCTGCTTTTTTAAAGCGCTCAGGCGCTCACGTTCATCTTTGTGTGTCTTAAGATAATCCCGGAAAGCAATTTGTTCTTTTAAAGATTGGTTACCTTCGGGGCAAACGTAAAGGTGGTGTTCGGGAAGTGACTTTTTCGACTTCTCAATAATAAGTTCGAAAGCCTCTCTGCCCGGTATTCCCTTGTATCCCTCGTGGTAATAGCCGCGTTTTTCCAGCAGGGACTTCATTTCCTCCCGCTGCCCCGGCTCGATGACGATAATCAGGTCGATTATCGGTTTCGCTGTCATGCCGGGGATGGCGGTGCTGCCCACGTGCTCGATATGTATGCAGGTTTGGGCTATCTTCTCTCCAAGGAAGGCTTTGACTGCTTCAAACCATTTGGGCCATTCCGGGTTATATTTTTCTACCAGCGTGACGGTCATCTTAGATTCCAATCGAATTAAAAAAAAGTCACGGCAGAAGGTTGCGTGCTTTTCGGAGGCATACTTGACAGGAAGGGAGGAGGACTGCTGTAGCTCCCCCTATCTTAGCAGAGGTTGGCTGATAACGGAGATTTTATACGATTTCCAGTCTGACTCTGGTAGAGGCTTTGGCGGCTTTTACCCGCAGCAAGGTCCGCATGGCCTGGGCAATCTGGCCCTGCTTGCCGATGATTCTACCTTTGTCATCATCGGCCACGCGTAGTTTCAGCGTGATACCCTCCTCGTTGGTCTCTTCGTCGACGTTCACTGCATCCGGGTCATTGACGATGGACTTGGCGATGTACTCCACTAGTGCTTTCATGATTTCGGTTTCTCCTTGACAAGTTTGTACTTTTCCAGGATACCTGCCTTACCCAGCAGTCTGGCAGTGGTGTCTGTCGGTTGGGCGCCCTGACTTAACCAGTGCAGTGCTTTATCTTCCTTGATTACTAGTGTCTCCGGATTGGTCCGCGGGTCGTAATGTCCGATAATCTCCACAAAAGCGCCATCGCGGGCGGCGCGGATATCAGCGACTACCACGCGGTAGCTGGGCTGTCCCCGGCCCCCAACGCGACGCAATCTAATTCTAAGCATGTACGCCTTTCTTTCTAGATACGTTTGTCTTTTACGCCCCTTATTATGCACTATAACCATAAGGCTGTCAATGGGAACTGCTAAAATTGTTAACACAGCATTGCCAACAGTCTCCTGTGCCGTCTATAATCAATTTATGGAGATATCCAGGCGGCAGGACTGGCGCGTTACCCCCGCCCGCGCCCGGGAAATCCAGATGGAACTGGCCGCGGAAGTCATACGCGTTGGTAACGTAAAATCGCCATGCTATGTCGCAGGTGTGGATATCTCCGTGAACCGGTGGGCGAAGACCGGCACCGCCGCGGTGGTCGTCCTGCGCTATCCGAAAATGGAAATTATCGAGACCAGGCTGATTACAGAACGCGTGGAGTTCCCCTACGTGCCAGGCCTACTATCCTTCCGCGAGGCGCCGCTCATCCTGGCGGCCTGCGAGAAGCTTACCGTTACGCCCGATGTCGTCATGGTGGACGGGCAGGGGATAGCGCACCCGCGGCGCCTGGGGCTGGCCTCACACCTGGGCCTTTGTCTGTCCCTGCCCACCATCGGCTGCGCCAAGTCGCGCCTCATCGGCAAGCATGAAGAGCCGGGGTCAGCGGGGGGGAGTTATGCAGAGTTGCGGGACGGTGGGGAGGTTATCGGGGCGGTGGTGCGCACCCGGGCGGGCGTGAAGCCGCTTTATGTGTCCATCGGCCACCTGATTGACCTGCCCGCAGCGGTAAAATGGGTGCTGGCCTGCTGCCGGGGCTATCGCCTGCCGGAGCCGACGCGCCTGGCCCACATGGCGGCGGGCGGGAATTTGAGGGTTGATACGGGTGCGCTGGCGACGTGATTAATATAAAATATATAGCGGAGTATCGAGATGCAGGAACTTAAAGAAAAACTGGCAGACTTACAGACCAGAATTACCGACGCCCTGGAGCGTCTTTGACGTCGCCGGTAAGGAAAAAGAGATGGCCGCGCTGGAGAAATTGTCCTCCGCGCCCGATTTCTGGGTGGACAGGGCCCATGCCCAGGGCGTGATGCGCCAGCTGGCGGAAAAGAACAAGACCGTGCAGCGGTGGCGGGGACTGCAAAAAAGGCTGGCCGACATCACCGAACTGATGGAGCTATCGGGGGAAGATGCTTCCCTTCAGGCGGAGATGGAAAAAGAGCTGGACGGGCTCGATTCCGAGATTACCGCGCTGGAATTCCAGCTGGCTTTCAGGGGCGAATACGATGCGCGCAACGCTATCCTGGCCGTCCACGCCGGTGCCGGCGGCACCGAGTCCCAGGACTGGGCGGAGATGCTGATGCGGATGTACCTGCGCTGGGCAGAGCGCCGTGGCTTCGAGACGGAAGTGCTGGACACCTCGCCGGGGGACGAGGCGGGCATCAAGAGCGTGGTCCTGGCCATCAATGGTGACTACGCCACCGGCTATCTGAAGTCGGAGCACGGCGTCCACCGGCTGGTGCGCCTCTCGCCCTTCGATTCCGACCACGCCCGGCACACCTCGTTCGCTTTAGTTGAGGTGATGCCCGAGGCCGAGGGCGATGTCGATGTGGAGATTAAACCCGATGACATCAAGGTGGAAACGTTCCGCTCCAGCGGCCCCGGCGGGCAGCACATGCAGAAAACGAGCAGCGCCGTCAGGATAACGCACCTGGCTTCAGGGATAGTCGTTTCCTGCCAGAGCGAGCGTTCCCAGCACATGAACAAGGAATTCGCTATGAAAATACTCCGGGCGCGGCTTCTGGAAAAGGAAATCGAGCGGCAGGCCGAAGAAAAAGCCCGCCTCAAGGGAAAGCGGATTGAGGCCGGGTGGGGAAATCAAATCCGGAGCTATGTCCTCCATCCTTACCGGATGGTCAAAGACCATCGTACTGACTACGAGACCAGCAACACCGAGGCCGTGCTGGACGGTGAGCTGGACGGCTTTATTGATGCGTATTTACGGTCTATAATAGGCAAAGAAGAATGATAAAGAAGATAACGCTGCTGGTGCTTATATTGTGCTCGCTGATTGTCCTGGCCGGACCCGGCACGGTGCAGGCTGCGGGAGGCCCGGCGGTACTGAACAGCTCGGTGCAGGTGAATTTCCCCGGCAGCATCACCTTTAATATCGCTGCCAGCAGCGATGTCAACATCACCGATATCCGCCTGCACTACATTATCAATCGCCTGGCGCATGTACGTGTCGTCAGCGAGGTTTACCTGCTCTTTACGCCGTCAACTAAAGTGGAAACACAGTGGGTCTGGGACATGAGGAGGACGGGCGGGCTGCCGCCGGGCACGAGCCTGGAATACTGGTGGACGGTCACCGATGCCGGTGATAAAACTCTGGAGACGGCCCCGGCTGTGCTCCAGATAAACGACAACCGTTATAACTGGCGTAGTCTGACTCAAGGTGAAGTAACGCTTTACTGGTATAAAGGTAACGACTCCTTTGCCACGGAGCTGATGGCCGCTATTCAGGAAGCCCTGACCCGGCTGGCGGAGAACACCGGCGCGGAAATAAGGGAGCACGTCAGGTTTTACATCTATGCTAACTCTGCGGACCTGCAGGGCTCCATGATTTTTCCGCAGGAGTGGACCGGTGGCGTGGCCTTTACTGCCTACAGCGTTATCGCCATCGGCATCGGCACCAGTAAGAGCGAGGTCGACTGGGGCAAACGTACGGTGGCCCATGAGTTGACCCACCTGGTGATACACCAGCTTACCTTCAACCCCTATAACAGCCTGCCGACCTGGCTGGACGAGGGGCTGGCCGTGGTGTCCGAGGGCGAACTTTCCGCGCAGTTTGCCTCGGCGCTAGAGCGGGCCGGGAAACAGGGAGGTTTTATCTCGATACGGAGCCTGGCCAGCCCGTTTTCCGCTTATGCCGAGGAGTCGGTCCTCTCCTATGCCGAGAGCCGTGAAGTGGTGCAGTATCTCATCGATACCTATGGTCAGTCCAAGATGTTCGAGCTCCTCAACACCTTCGCGCAGGGCAGCGGTTACGATGAAGCGCTGCTAAAGGTATACGGCTTCGACATGGATGGCCTGAACGCACAATGGCAGACATCTTTCGAAGCCGCGGCAGTCAGATAAACATATAAGAGAAGCTATGGAACCGGATTACGATATTGTCTTCGATAGGGATAACCTGCGTTTCAACTACCGTATCGCCGGTATTGGCCTGGATAGGGGTCGTGTGCTGCTGCAGCAAGTACAGGGTACGGACTGGTGGTTTATGCCGGGAGGGCAGGGCGTGCTGGGAGAGCCGGCTAAAGAGTGTTTAAAGAGGGAAATGCGGGAAGAACTTGACGCCGACGTAGAGATAGGCAGGCTGGTCTGGGTCGTTGAGAATTTCTTCAAAATGGACTCCCGTTTTTACCATGAGTTATCTCTGTTTTTCTTGATAGAGTTCCCGGTAAATTCTGCGGTACCGGAAGCGGCGGAGATTACTGGAGAAGACGGAGTCGGTAAAGAAATGGTGTCAATTATCAATAAGTGGCACCGGCTTGAAGACCTTGAAAATGTACCCCTCTATCCATCATTTCTTAAAACAGGACTGAAAAGAATTCCTGATAACACGCAACACATTGTCCACAGAGATAATTAGTAATGCGGGAGCGGTTGGGGAAAGTAACCATCCGTATTCTCCATTTCAAGACCAGCGGCTGGTGGTCTCTGGTGCCTTGACTTCTACGGCTGGTTTGCTTTTTTCAGCATCATTGGCAGCTGGTGCCAGCAGGTCTTTCTTGGTCCAGTTAGCGCCGCACTGGATGCACTGGATGTAGACGCCGTAAATATCGCATTCCACCGAGAGGTCGCCGCCGCACCTTTTGCAGGCCTTGGCCCGGATAAGACAGAGCATATCACTCCTTTTTTCAGTACCCATACTGGTTCGGTTAACTCCATGTAGCCTATACCGATGATATTCCCTGCCGCTTTTTTTTAATATCTGGTGAACCCCTATTCTGCAGATATCGTACTTTTATATTGGCTGATGGTTACTACCCAGCATTTACCCTTAAAGGTAAAAAACGTAAATTATTCGTACTGCTCTCCGGTTTCCTCCCCCTCAAACGGGCAGCAGGAACGATGAGTCAGGCCTTGTCAAAGTTCCTGCTTCCGACTTGGCTATACCTTGTAGCTCTATGCTATAATTGGGGGCATATGACGGTGGTGGTAACGGGCGCGACCGGACATATCGGTGCCAGCCTGGTACGTGCCCTGTTGGAAAAAGGGTGCCCCACGCGCTGTCTGGTACACGTCAGCACCCGGGCGCTCGAAGGACTGGATACCGAGATGGTCCGCAGCGATATTGGCGACGTCGCTTCGCTGTGCCATGCCTTCCGGGGCGCCGATGTGGTCTATCATCTGGCGGCCTGCATATCTTTATCGATGGCTGACTGGCCCAAACTGGAGGCGGTCAACGTCCGGGGTACGCGCAACGTCATCGAAGCCTGTCTCCGCACCGGAGTGCGCCGGTTGGTGTATTTCAGCTCCATCCATGCCCTGGAGCAGGAACCATTTAACACGCCCGTCGATGAGTCCCGCCCCCTAACCATGTCACCGCGTTGCCCGCCCTACGACCGTTCCAAAGCCGCCGCCGAGATGGAAGTGAGGCACGGCATCGAGCGGGGGCTGGATGCGATTATCATCAACCCCACGGGGGTTATCGGGCCGTACGATTACCAGCCGTCGTACCTCGGCGAGGCCCTGATTGCTATGGCGCAGAACCGGCTTCCGGCGCTGGTGACGGGGGGATTCGACTGGGTGGACGTGCGCGACGTGGTTGAGGGGGCCATGTGCGCCGCAGCGGAGGCGCCGCCGGGCGCCAGATATCTCCTCTCCGGCCACTGGGTGGCGATGTGTGATATCGCCGCAATGGTGGCGGAAATCACCGGCGGGCCGCGCCAGAAATTTGTCTGTCCTCTGTGGCTGGCCCGCCTCGGAGCCCCGGTGGTCCAGGGCATCAGTCGCTTGAGCAACAAACGCCCGCTTTATACCAGTGTTTCTTTGAGGGCTTTAAAGAGCAACCGGCACATCAGCCATGAAAAGGCCTCGCGGGAACTGGGCTATCAGCCGCGGCCATTCCGGGAGTCCCTGGTCGATACCCTGCGCTGGTTTAAAGTTAACGGATACCTTGCGCCTGACCGGGTGGAAAAGGAATCTGCGTGAAAGAGCAGATCATCTTCGATATCCTGCTGATAACGTGGCTGGTGCTGGCGGCAGTCGTGGCCGTGGCGCTGCTTTTCATCGTCGCCCCGTATGGGCGCCATGTCCGCAAGGGGTGGGGTTACGCCGTCGGCAATAAACTCGGCTGGGTGCTCATGGAAGCCCCGGCCCCGGTCATTTTCGCCGTCTTCTTTTTCCTGGGTGGTAAGGCTGGCGTCACGGGCATTGTCTTGCTGGCGCTCTGGGAGGCGCATTACCTGCACCGGGCTTTCATCTATCCCTTCGGCCGGCGCGGCGCCGCCCGGCGTATGCCGCTATCGGTGGTGAGCTTCGGTTTTTTCTTCAATCTGATGAACGGCTATCTCAACGGCCGCTATATTTATGCCTTTTCCGGGGGATACAGCGTTAACTGGCTTGCCGACCCTCGTTTTATCCTCGGGGCGATGCTATTTATCACGGGATTTGTCATCAACCGCCAGGCCGACCATGTATTGAAAGGCTTGCGCCGCCCCGGCGAATCGGATTATAAATTACCTGATAGCTGGTTGTACCGCCGGGTATCCAGCCCGAACTATTTGGGTGAAATCATTATCTGGTTGGGCTGGGCGTTAGCGACATGGTCGTTGCCCGGGCTGGTCTTCGCCTGCTGGACCATCGCCAACCTGCTGCCGCGGGCCAGGACCAACCACGCCTGGTACAAAGCCAACTTCCCCGATTACCCGCCGGAACGTAAAGCGCTGCTGCCGGGCCTTTGGTGATGGGGTAGGGTCTCCGGTCAGGCCGTTTTTTCCTCGCTGCCCCAGGTCTGCATCAGCTCTTTAAGCTGTTGCGCAAGCCGGGGACTTGTGCGTAATCGTTCGATAAACACCGGACAGGCTTCCAGCAGCGAGTTCTGCGCCGCCGTGGCCATACTGGACAGCAGATTTTGCATACTGCTGTCTAAAGGCTGCGGAGTAACCATACCCGGCGTCGTCTGTTCCATCTGCCGGCGGACGTCCTCGGCGGTGAATTTCATCGGCACGACACAGCTTTTATACCAGGGGCATTCCTTGCACTGGACGATACCGTAAGCTTCGTTCAGGACATCACCCATCATGTTCTCCCTTAATACTAATCCTGGACCAATGAGTCCGATAGCATTTGTTCGATTTGCGCTTTATCCGCAAACGCTCCCCTCCTGCTGTTTTTTATTATACCATCTTTATCAATGATATAGGTGGTCGGAATGGCAGAGATGTTGTAGAGCCTGCCTGCTTTTCCAGCAGTGTCCAGGAGCACGGTGAAGGAAAGGGCATTATCGGCCATGAATTTGCGTACGTCCGCTTCGGATTCCTCAAGGTTGACCGCCAGTAGCACCAGCCCCCGCGCCTGCCAACGGGCGTCGTCGGACAGTTGTTGTAAAAAAGGCATCTCGAAGCGACAGGGACCGCACCAGGTCGCCCAGAAGTTGAGCAGCACCGGCCGGCCCCGCAGGGCACTTAAAGAAACCGTCGAACCGGCCAGACTTTTCAACTGGAAGTCCGGCGCCGTGGCCTCTCCCCGGGGATGGTTACTGGTGCAGCCGGCGAACAGACCGGCGGTCAGTATCAGGCCCACCAGACATATTTTTATCACTTTTAACATAGACTCCCTCCTGATAAGTTAGGCCGCGAGAGAAGCAAACCACGTCAGCTTTCCTGCGAGGATGAAAGCACCGACAATAATAAGAAGCAGCCCGCTGATAATCCGCACGATACCGGTATAACGATTGATGCGTTTTAACCAATGTCGTAGAGAATCGAATGCCAGACCGACGGCGAGGAAAGGCAGCCCCAGTCCCAGCGAATAGACGGCCAGCAGATAAGCCCCGCGTCCGGCCGTCGCCTGCACCGAGGCCACCGCCAGGATGCTGCCCAGTATCGGCCCGACACACGCTGTCCAGCTTAAAGAAAAGGCCGCGCCGATGAGGCAGGAGCGGAGGTAACCGGTAGCCCTGCCCGGGGGCGCGGCTAAATGTTTCTCGTAGTTCAGCCATGACACCCGGGTGGACAACAGTATAAAAAGCCCGAAGGCCACCAGCAGGCCGCCGGCTATCTTGCCGAGCAGATAATAATCGGGGATGATGGCATGTCCGGTAAATCCGGCGATGGCCCCCAGCAGCACGAAGACAATCGAGAATCCGATGATGAAGCTCAACGAATGCAGGAAGACGGATACCCGGGTGCGTTGAGGAGAGTCCAGCTCCGGCCCATAAAGACTGGCCAGGTATACCGGCACCATCGGCAGTACACACGGTGAAAGGAAAGATAGCACGCCACCACCAAAAGCTACGATAAGCGATACGTTTTCAGTCATCTACCGTATTGTATAATGTATCGCTGCGGGTTGCCAGATTACTGCTGTCCGCAATGACCATACTAGCCTATTTATTTGCGTCAGCTTCCCGGCCGTAAGGCGTTCTGGGCGTGATGCCCCGGGCGATAAGCGCCGCCGCCACGGCCTTGGTGATATCCCCAGCGATGAAAGGTACCGCCCCCATCATCATCAACCCGCCAAGCGTGACCGGCTCGCCCTTGACCAGGTTGAGCCAGAGTCCCAGTTGCAGGAGGCCGGGAAGGTAAATGAGGATAAGACTGGCGAAGAGCATTAACCCCAGCATACTCAAAAAGCGTGGCGACTTAACATAATTATCAGTAAAATAGCCGAGGAAGAGCGCCGCCAGGATAAAGCCGATGACATAGCCGCCGGTAGGCCCGGCCAGGTAAGCCAGCCCCCCGTTCAGCCCCTGGAACCACGGTACTCCCGCCATGCCCAGCCCGACATAAATACCCATGCTGATGCCGCCCCACCATTTCCCCAGCGCCACGCCCGCCAGGAGCACAGCCAGCGTCTGGCCGGTCAGCGGTACGGGGCTCCAGGGCAGGTAGACTCTGACCTGCGCCAGCAGGCCGGTCAGTACCGCCATGCCGAGGGCCAGGGCCAGCTTCATGGGCAGGCTTAATTCATAGCGCCACCGGAAGACGTTATATCTTGTTTGTTCGATTCTCGCGGCTGCTGTCATGTGACCTCCTGATACCTGTGTACTGTTATTGAGAAATCTGGGAAAAAGTGCGAATGGGAGCTGTCTCTCTGTTACCGGGCCGGTGCTACCGGCCCGGCTTTTCAATGCCAATGAGGGCTATTTCTATCTTATGTCCGCACCGGGAGCAGGTGATATTTAAAGTAATTGGCTGTTTCATGACCCGCTCCGCCACTGCCGACACTATCGAATCGACGTTGTCCAACCGCCTGTCCAGCATATCGAGCTGCTTGGTGATGCGTTCGGTATCCTCCCCGCCCCCCGGTTTTTCCAGTTCGTCTTGCTTGGCCAAGATATATATCCTCTCTATGATACAATTAGATTCATTATATGACCATAAAGGGAGATATGTCAAAAGATATATCAGCAGATTTGATGGTCTTAGTGGTTCACCGCCGCTGGGGAATCGCTTACTCCGACCTTAAAGCCTCGATGGGATTAAGGCGTGAGGCATTCCAGGCGGGATAAAAGCCAAAGAACAGCCCGATGCCGACCGATACCGAAACCGCCATGACGATGATATCCGGCGTCACCAGCGTGGTCATCACCTCCATGTTATTGAGTATGGTGGAGATTCCCCAGCCGATACCAACCCCGATGATACCGCCGGCGAGGGTGAGGAAGGCCGCTTCGATGAGAAATTGCAGCCAGATGTCCCTTTCCCGGGCGCCCAGCGCCTTGCGGATGCCGATTTCCCGTGTCCTCTCCAGCACCGAGACCAGCATAATGTTCATCACGCCGATACCGCCTACCAGCAGGGAAATGGCCGCGATGGCCCCCAGCAGCAAGGTCATCGAACCCATCGTCTCGGTAAGCGTGCTGGCAATCTCTTCCATGGACTGTATCCGGAAGTCATCATCGGCGGTGGCTGCCAGTTTGTGTCGGGTACGGAGCGACGCGGTGATATCGTTAACGACAGTCTCTGACATAGACTCATCGGTTACCGTCAGGCTGATGGACGAAACGATACGCCCACCCTGCGCGGTCCGCTGTTGGGCTACCGTCTGCTGCATGGCGGTCAGGGGTATATAAACGGCGTCATCTGGTGAGCCGAAGCCAGCTCCCTTGGTCTCCAGGACACCGATGACGCGGACGATAATCGAGCCCATCCGCATCTGCTGCCCGATGGGGTCGCTATCTCCGAAAAGGGTCTCGGCAACGTTGGAGCCTATCACAGCATACCTGGCGCCCTGTTCGTAGTCCTGGTCCGAGAACGCGGAACCCATAGCTATTTTGTTATTGGTTACCTGAAAGTACTGGGGCTTTACCCCGCTGACCTGGGCGTTCGTGTTTTTGCTCCCCGCGACCAGTTGTAAATTGCTGGTATAAATAGGCGATATGGCCGAGATATTTGCCACCTCCTGCGATATCGCCTCGGCATCTTCCATGGTCAAAGTCCGGGTGGCGCCACCGGCGCTCCTGACACCCCCCATGCTGAAAGAGCCGGGGCTGATGGTAATAAGATTCGACCCCATGCGCTGGATATTGGCCAGGATACTGGCGGTGGTCCCTTTGCCGATGGACATCAGGGTAATCACCGCGGCTACGCCGATAACGATGCCCAGCATGGTCAAAAAACTGCGTAGCTTGTGCGTGGTGATGCCGAGCCAGACAGTAGATAGGGCGCTTAGCCACTTTTTCATATATTTTCCTCCGCCACTATCTCGCCGTCCTTGATGTGAATAATGCGCTGGCAGCGATGGGCTATATTGGCATCATGCGTCACCACCATCACGGTAATCCCCCGCTCGGTACACAAGGACGTAAGAATAGCTACAATCTCTTCGCCGGAATGGCTGTCCAGCTGTCCGGTAGGCTCATCGGCCAGGAACATCGGGGGGTTTTTAACCAGGGCGCGGGCGATGGCTACCCGTTGCTGCTCTCCCCCGGAAAGCTCGATGGGACGGTGATGCATGCGGTCGCCCAGGCCGACGCTGGCCAGTGCATCGCGGGCGCGCTGGCGGTCAACACCCCCGGCGTAGGTCATGCCCAGTTCCACGTTGGCCAGGGCCGTCAGCCGGGAGAGCAGGTTAAAAGTCTGGAAGATAAAGCCTATCTTCTGACCTCTGATGCGGGCCAGTTCCCCGCCGTTAAGACGGTTGACCTCTTTACCTTCAAAATAGTATTTTCCGGATGTTGGCTTGTCAAGGCAGCCGATCAGGTTAAGCAGGGTCGTTTTACCTGACCCGGAAGGGCCCATGACGGCCACCAGTTCACCTTTCTTAATCTCAAGGTTGATCCCTTTAAGCACGGTGAGTTCCCTCTTGCCCATGGGGTAGACTTTAGTTAAACCTTCAAGCTTGATCATCAACGTGTCCCTTTACCTGCCGAAGAATATGCCTCCGCCCGGGGCTCTCTGCTGGGATGAGGATGACGTTGTCGTCGTGTTGGTGCCCTTGGGTACGATTATATTTTCACCCTCGGTCAGTCCTTCGGTTATTTCGGTGTTCTGCCAGTCGCTCAAACCCGTCTGCACAACGCGTTTTTCGGTAGTGCCGTCAGCCTTGACCACCTGGACGGTGCTCTGGTTCCCCGCTTGGGTGATGGCGCTATTGGGCACCAGCAGGACGTTGCTCCTCTGCGCCACAATGAGGTCCACGGTACCGGTGAGGCCCTGCTTGAGCTGGAAGCTCTGCGTTATCGTGGACGGCAGCTGGCTGGTGGAAGGAGCGGATGACCCTGTCCCGGACGGCGGCGTGAAGCCCTCCGGTAACGTTATCCCGGACCTTGGTGAAAAGCCCTCCGGCGTACCGCCCTGTTGCTGGAGCGCCTCTGCCTGTTCCTGGGTAATTCTGCCAGAATCGACCATCCGCTGGAGCGCGGCTGAAAGCTGCCCGGTGGTATTGGCTGTAGATGTTGCTGGTGAGGTGCTGGCCGCTTGCAACCTGGCCACCGTCTCCGCATCGACTTCTACCTTAACGGCATAGTTCACCACACCCGAGGATATGGTAGCCGTGGGGGCGATATGAGTAATCTTAGCAGGTAGTTTAACGCCGGTGATGGCATTCAGGCTGATGGTGGCGTCTCCTCCGAGACCAACCTTCATGATATCCATTTCGCTGACGAGGATATCGGCTTCAAACCGGTTGGGGTCGGCCACGGTTACCGCCACGGTACCTTTGAGCACCTCATCGCCGCCGCTGACGTAAACCTTGGTGACAAAACCGTCAAAGGGCGCCTTGATTTCAGGGCTTTTCGCCTGGGCGTCATCCAGTTTCTGCTGCGTATCCCCCAGGTTGCTGTTGGCGTCTTTAAGGTCTAATGTGGCATTCTCTATAGTCTGTTGCTGTTTGGTCACAGCGTATTTGGCATCGTCAACCGCTATCTGTTTCGCTATCACATCAGCCATGGCGTCACCCACGGCTATTTTGGTATCCTGCAGGGCCAAAACAGCCTGCTGCACTGCGAGTTGTTTCTGGGCTATCAGCAAGGCTACATCGGCGGAGGTTGTGGTGCTGGCACCGGTCAACAGTTCTGCCAGGTCAGCCTGGTATTCAATTAGTGCTTGTTGCGCATTACCTTTCTGTTCTAGCCAATACAACCAATTTATACCTTCAAATCCTCCCGAAAGATTGCCTGAAACAAATATATTCGCCATTTTTAAAGCAAATTCAGCATTATCGATCTGGTCCTGTATATCCTTCACTTCATCGATATCGTGCAGGGTGTTGTTGGCGGAAATCACCGCCAGTTCTGCTTGCTTAACCGCAAGCTCTTTGGATGTCACCGTCCGTTCCGTCTTGGTCACGTTGTTTTCCGCGGTGGTGACCGCCCGCTCCAGGCTGGCCAGCGACCGCTCGGCATCGGTCACCGCGATAGTTTTCGTCGTTACCGTGCGCTGGGCCGTGGTCAAAGTTTTTTCCAGGTTATCCAGCTGTTCATTCCATTCATCGATATCCAGCGTGACCAGCACCTGGCCTTCTTGCACCGTTTCGCCTTCTTCCACCAGGACGCTGCCGATGGTGCCCTTGGTCCCGGTGGGATAGAAGAGGTCGATGGGGAGGTCTTCCGTGACCGAGAGGGCCAGATTACCGGCGGCGGTGATAGTGAGCGAGATGTCTCCCCTTTTCACGGTATATTCCTGGGTGCTGGCGGTGTTATCGGTCTCTTCGGAGCCGCACCCGATAAGGGTAACTGCCAGCGCTCCGGCTACCAGTACCGCCGTCAGTGTTTTCAATAATTTCATGATATTTCTCCCGTACCTGATTTTATTTTCCAACGACCTTTTCGATACACTGGTTGTTTATGAATATGTGCCATATAATTGTTATAAATATTATTTATTTTGTTTCACTATTCACTACCGGCAGGCTGAAGGTAAAGACCGTGCCCTGCCCGGGCTTGCTCCTGACGTCGATTCTGCCGCCGTGGGCTTCCACCAGGCGTTTGGCTATCGTCAGGCCGAGGCCCGTACCGCCGGTGGCCCGCGTCCGTGACCTGTCCACGCGGTAGAAACGTTCGAATACCAGCGGCAGGTCTTCCACCGGTATACCTTCGCCGGTATCGGCGACGCTGATGAAAATATTGCCTGTTTCCTGCCAGGCCTTTACGGTTACCCGGCCTTCTGGACCGGTATGCGCCACGGCATTATCTAAGAGGTTATACAGTACCTGTTTAATCCGGTGAGAATCAATATTGGCCTCCGGTAGTGCTGGCGGCAGGTCTGTGGATATATTTATATTCTTAGCGGCCGCTTCGGCCTGTAAAGCGGTAACGGTTTCCTGAACCAGCCTGGTAACATCTTCGGGCTGAAATATCAGCTTCAATTCACCGGCGTCAGCCAGGCTTAACTCTTGCAGGTCATCAACGAGGCGGGAGAGCGAAGAAGCCTCTTGATTGAGAAGATGAACGGTGGATGTGTTGGGTTTAACCACACCGTCCTGTATGGCTTCAAGGTAGCCGCGCAGGTTGGACAGAGGCGTTCTTAGCTCATGGGCGACATCGGCGACCATGTTGCGGCGCAGGTTTTCGTTACGCTCTAGATCATCGGCCATGGTATTAAAGGAACGGCCCAGTTCGCCCATTTCTCCTTTATCCTTGAAATCTACCCGGTGGGAAAAGTCGCCTTTCCCGAATTTCCTCGCAGCGCTGGTGAGTGCCTTGACCGGCGCCAGGATGCGGCGCGACAGGAAAAAGGTCAATAGAAAAGCCGTGGCTATGGCCAGCAGGCCGCCCCAGAGGAAGAAACGCCCTATAGTGTTATAGGTAATCTGCAACGACGTAAGGTTGAGGTCCGGGAAGCCTCCGTGAGTGATATAAAGCATGCCAGTGGGTGACGTTCCCGCCAGCGGCATGGCGGTCTGGTCCGGGGCAGTTGTTTCCTGGCCTGGTCTAAGAAAACCTCCTCCTATTCTCCCGGTTACGGTTGCCACCGGCAGCCCAGGGTCTTTGGAAGCGTAGGTAGTACCCAGAAGTTTGCCTTCAGAATCGGCCATGACGGTACCGGCGTTATCGGTCAGGATGATGCGCAGGTTGTAAAGGTTGCTCCACTGGATGACCTGGGGCTGGACACCTTCCCACGTTTTAGCGAACTGGTAGTAACGGGCTAGTTCCGTTCCCACCCTCCTATCCTGCGCTGTCTGTAACCTCTCTCCGATACGGCTGATTTCACCGCGCGTGGTCCGGTAAGTAAAGAAAAACACCGTACCGATGATGAGGACGATGATGACGGTAAAGGCGGCCAGCAGCCTGAAGTTAAGACTATGCGTCACGGGTGTTCTCCAGAAGCTTATAGCCGGCTCCATAGACCGTTTTTAAATAACGGGGGTGATGGGGGTCGGGTTCCAGCTTGCGACGCAGTTTAAGGATGTGGACGTCGATGGTGCGGTCGAAGCCGTTGAAATCATGGCCGAGGGCCTTATCGATAATCTGGGCACGGCTGAAAACACGGCCTGGCTCTTTTATTAATGCCCCCAGCAACTTGAACTCGATAGGGGTAAGGTTCAAGGGTTTTCTTTCCAGGAATGCCTCGTGTTTCAGGAAGTCCACGATAAGTTCGCCGTATTCGATCCTGTCCGGACCGCGCTCGCCGGGCAGGCGGCGCAGTACTGCCCTTACCCTGGCCGCCAGTTCCCTGGGGCTGAAGGGTTTGGTAACATAATCGTCAGCGCCGAGTTCCAGTCCTTTAAGTCTATCTTCATCGGTGGTCAGGGCGGTAAGCATAATAATCGGGACATCGGATTCATCCCGGAGGATACGGCAGACCTCCAGACCGCTGATACCGGGCAGCATAAGGTCGAGGACGATGAGGTCCGGATGGTTTTCCCGTGCCAGTCGCAGCGCTTCATTGCCGTCGCTGGCGGTGATAACACGATAGCCATCCCGGTTCAGGTAGAGCTTCACCAGCTCTGCGGTCTTGATATCATCATCAACTACCAGGACTTTTTTCCCCGCCATTATTAAACCTCGGCACTACACTCGATTTATATAATGTTATAACATAAATGTTAAGATATTGTTAAATTAATAATAAGGAGGGGGATTTATCCCCCTCCTTGATTTTTCTTGATGTGCCTAGATTAGTTGGTTACTCTGCGTTATCGGGAGCGCACCAGCCGCGGAACATCTTGCCCATCCGGTCAAAACCGCGTGGCATTGCGGGAGCGCGCTTTTCAAACCCGAAAGGAAGGTCTTCCGGTTTGGACTCCAGCCACTGCTTGAATTCATCAGTCGTCATTTGCGGCCGGGCTTCCAGCCACGCTTTCAGTGCGTCAAGCTGTTCTTGGGTTATTTTACCTTCATCTACCAGCTTCTGCCACATCTGGTCCCTGGCCTCGGTCGATAATTGTTTTTGAGCCTCGGCAAAGGCTTTCTGCAGCTCCGCGGCATCGATGGTATTGCCGGTGTTGGTCTGATAGACCTGGGCGACCCTCTCATAGAGCGTCTCTTTTACTGTCTTCGTCCCTTCGTCATCCGCCTGGGCCATAGCCACTGCGCCCAGCGTAGCTCCCAGGACAAGCACCGCCGCCAGCGCGATAAATATCACCTTTTTATGTTTCCTCATGCCATTTCACCTCCTATCAGTAAAGAGAATAACAGCAAAATATTAAAATCTGATTAAATTTGAAAAATCTTTTGATATTTATAGAAAATACATCTTGACAATCACCTGTGGACCTGCTAATATTTAGGTGTACCTAAATATTAGGCATACCTAAAATGAAGCTAAGATGAGCGCGAGCACTGAAGAATATCTGGAAACTTTGTATAAGCTAACGCAGGACGGTACAACCGCCGGTACTTCTGCAATTTCTAGAAGTTTAAACATCGCCCCGGCCAGTGTCACCGAAATGATGCGGAAGCTGGCGGATAAGGGTTATGTAGATTATTCTCCCTACCAGGGCGTCACCCTGACGCCGCAAGGCTACTGGATCGCCGAAAAGATGACCCGCAAGCACCGCCTGTTAGAATTGTTCCTGTATAAAATTTTAAAGATTGGCAAGCACAAGGTCCATCAGGAAGCCTGTGGACTGGAGCACGCGCTATCTGATGAGACCGCCCGGGCGATATGCAAGACCCTTAAGGCACCATATAAATGCCCTGATGACGGGCAGGTAATTCCTCCCTGTGACCTCGGTTTTGCTAGTTGTGAGGAGTGCCGGAAATGGGGGTCTGCCAATCTAGATAAAATAGGCAAGAGAGACACAAATATATTCGCAATATCATCTCTACAAAAGGGACAGGAAGGAATTATCAGCTTTATAAGAGGGGATAGCAAGACGCTAAGCAGGATAGTAGGACTGGGTTTGACGCCGGGGACGAAAGTAATGGTCAGCCAGGTTGCGCCGCCCGGCGGGTTGGTGGAAATCAATCTCTGCGGTTCAAACTTATCTTTCGGGGATGAGATTGCCTGCAATGTTTTTGTCGAGAATGTCGCGAACTAGGACCCTAAACAAGTAAAAAAGGATACAGGAAGGGACGAATTTTATGCCTGAAATAGAGCCAGTATCGCTTGCCGAGATGCGGTCGGGCCAGAGCGGCACGGTAATCATCATCGATGGTGGGCACGGCATGGTCAACCGCCTCAATACACTCGGTATCATACCCGGAAAAAAGATTACCAAGATAAGCTCCATGCTGATGCGGGGCCCCGTGACGGTGGAAGTTGACAGGACTCAAGTGGCTTTAGGTTTCGGCATGGCTAAAAGGATAATCGTCCGCCTGTCTAACAGAACCACAGCATGAAAATACTATTGATGGGTAACCCCAATGTGGGTAAAAGCGTCGTCTTCTCCCGCCTCACCGGAATCCGCGTTATCACCTCCAACTACCCCGGAACAACTGTGGGCTACACCAGGGGGCAGATGAAACTGGGTGAAGAAGTGGCCGAAGTCATTGACGTACCGGGCGCTTACACCCTGGAACCTTCCACTGAAGCCGAGGAAGTGGCAGCGCGGATGCTCGAAACCGGGGATGTGGTCATTAACGTCGTCAATGCCACTAATCTGGAGAGGAACCTGTATTTAACCCTGCAGCTGCTGGAGAAGGGCGTACCGGTAATCGTCGATTTGAACATGTGGGATGATACCAAACATCGTGGTATCAGTATCGACCTATCGAAGCTGCGGGAAGCCCTGGGAGTACCGGTCGTTCCCACCGTCGCCGTGACCGGCGAAGGGATAAAAGAACTGGTGGAAAATATCCCGAAGGCGGTCTCGCCCCCCCACACCGCCCGCACCCGCGAGGAACGCTGGGCGGCCATCGGCAATATCATCGACCAGGTGCAAAATATCACCCACCGCCACCACACCTGGAGGGAAAGACTCTCCGACGCCACCATTGAGCCTCTGTCCGGTGGTATTATCGGATTAGTTGTCCTGGCTGTATCATTTTTTATCATCCGTCTCATCGGCGAGGGCCTGATTGGCTATGTTTTCGAGCCGTTGTTCCAGAACCTGTGGGCGCCGGTTCTTCTTAAACTTAGTAGCCTGATGGGTGGCACTGGCTTTTTCCACGATATTATCATCGGCAAACTCATCGATGGAGAGGTGGACTTTGTCCAGTCTTTCGGGCTGCTGTCTACCGGTATCTATGTCCCCCTGGCCATGGTCCTTCCGTATATCGTTTCTTTCTACTTGGTGCTCAGCCTGCTCGAAGACACCGGCTATCTCCCGCGGCTGGCCGTCCTGGTGGATACCCTCATGCACCGCCTGGGGCTGCACGGGTATGCCATTATCCCCACGTTGCTCGGGCTTGGTTGCAATGTGCCGGCCGTCCTTGCCACCCGTATCCTGGAAAGTAAAAGGGAGCGGTTCATTGCCGCCACACTAATTTCCATCGCCGTGCCCTGCGCTGCCCTTCAGGCGATGATTATCGGGCTGGTCGGCCAGCAGGGAGCCCATTACGTAGTTATCGTTTATGGCACGTTGTTTATCGTCTGGGTTATCCTGGGGGTCATCCTCCGCCACACCGTCAAGGGATTTTCCCCCGAACTGCTTATCGAGATACCCCCGTACCGTTTACCGCCGTGGCGGGCGGTGCTGCAGAAACTGTGGATGCGAACCTACGGGTTTTTAAAAGAGGCGTTGCCCATTATCTTGGGCGCGGTTTTCATCATCAATATATTGTATTTCATGGGTGTATTTGAAGCTATTGCCAACTTCACCGCGCCGGTCATCACCAATCTGCTGGGGCTGCCCAAAGAAGCGGTGGCCGCGATAGTCATCGGTTTTCTACGTAAAGATGTAGCCCTGGGGATGCTGGCCCCGCTTTCATTGAGCGCCGGGCAGCTGGTCGTCAGCAGCGTCGTCCTGGCCATGTTTTTCCCCTGTATCGCAACTTTCATCGTTCTTTTGAGGGAACTGGGAGTGAGGAGTCTACTAAAATCTGTAGCGATAATGGTCGCTGCCTCGTTAATCGTTGGCGGCCTATTGAACCTTTTCCTGTAACCCGCTCCGCCCCGCCCGAAGACCCTGCCTTTTCACCCGGCGCCGGTATCTCCTTCGCTTTTCAAAAGCGGTTCGGCAGAATATAATGGTAACAGCCTCGCACGATTAAACCCAGCGATGGGAGGTACGCTCGACCGTGACTGAAAATACATCCATGAAACCGGATAACTGGGCCCAGCTTTCCCCGGAGCAGAAACGGGAACAAAGGCTAAAATGGTGGGCCGATTCCGCCGATGATATCAAATTCGTCAGCCCGGAAGCGGCCCAGAATTATAAAACGAAGCTCCGTCGGCTGGTAGATGTCTATAGTGTCAGGGAGCCGGACCGCGTGCCGGTGGCAGTCATGGCGGGCGCTGCCCCGCTGTATGCTTCTGGCATCAATTACCACACTGCGATATACGACTATGAAAAGGCGATTCAGGCTTTCACCAGGTTCAACGAGGAACACGGCGCCGAACTGGAAAGCTATGCCACGCCCGCCATTTTCGCGGCCAGGGTAACCGAAACCCTTGACTTCAGGCTCTACAGCTGGCCGGGCCACGGCCTGCCGCAAAGCGCCAGGGGTTACCAGTTCAATGAAGGCGAATACATGAAAGCCGAGGAGTACGATGCATTTATCCAGAACCCCTCCGATTTCTGGATGCGTACCTACCTGCCCCGCACCTTCGGCGCCTTCGAGCCTTTCCGGAAGGTCGGTCCTTTGACCGATATCATCGAATTCCCCATCGGCTCGCTGCTGCCCTTGAGCACTCCTGAAGTCCAGGCTACGCTCCAAAAGCTCATGGATGCCGGCAAAGAGCTGGCCCGGTTTTTGAAGATCACCGGCGAATTCAGCCGGCAGGTACAGGCAAAAGGCTATCTCCTACCCGTGATGCGCAATATAGCTCACGCCCCCTTCGATACGCTGGGGGACACCCTGCGGGGCACCCGGGCAATCATGAAGGACATGTTCCGGTGGCCGGAAAAGCTCCTGGAAGCCCTGGATGCCGCCGCCAACCTGACCATTAACTCCGTGATGACCTCTACTCGTGCTGCCAGGGGCTTCAACGTCTGGTTCCCTCTGCATAAAGGCGCCGACGGCTGGATGTCTCGAAAACAGTTCGATACTTTTTATTTCCCTTCCCTGAAAAAAGTCATGGATGCTTTTATTAATGAAGGGTATATTATTACCCTCTTCGCCGAAGGCAGCTACGATACGCGCCTGGAAAATTTCACTGACTTTCCCCGGGGCACCATCCACTGGCAGTTGGACCGTACGGACATGGCCCGTGCCAAAAAGCTTTTCGGTGGTAAATTTTCTATGGAGGGCAATGTGCCCACGTCGCTGATAGCCACCGGGACGCCGCAGGAGGTCAGGGAGCACTGCCGCCGGCTCATCGAGACCTGCGGTAGGGGTGGCGGCTATATCCTGGCCGCCGGCGCCAGCATGGACAACCCGAAGGTGGAAAACCTGAAGGCGATGGTGGCCACCGCCCGGGAGTACGGGGTATACCGTAAATAGACGGTGGCTGGCTATCAATGATTTTACAGGTAGCTGCCTTTTATAGCTTTTTTATTGCACCATTTCTGCTGCCAGTGCTAGAATGACTGTATCGGTTTACCTCATTTCATCATTCTGAAAGGAGAGTGGCATATGGCTGTTATCGATTTCGGCGGCGTGAAGGAAGAGGTGGTCATGCGGAGCGAGTTCCCCATGAAAAAAGCCCGCGAGGTCTTAAAGAATGAGACTATCGCTGTCATCGGCTACGGCGTGCAGGGCCCTGGCCAGTCTTTAAATATGAAAGATAATGGCTTTAATGTTATCATTGGTCAGTCTAAAGACTTCATGCGGGACTGGGACCGCGCGGTGGCTGACGGGTGGAAGCCGGGTAAAGACCTTTTTGAAATTGAAGAGGCGGCCAGGCGTGGCACGATTATCGAGATGCTGGTCAGCGATGCCGCCCAGAAGCAAATCTGGCCGACCATCAAGAAGCAGCTGACGGCGGGCAAAGCGCTCTACTTTTCGCACGGGTTTTCCATTGTGTATAAAGACCAGACTAAAATCATCCCTCCCAAAGATGTTGATGTTATCATGGTCGCGCCGAAGGGCTCGGGGACATCGCTGCGGCGCAACTTTCTTTCCGGGGCGGGTATCAACTCCAGCTTTGCCATTTTCCAGGATGCCACCGGGAGAGCTAAGGAGCGCTGTCTGGCGCTGGGTATCGCCGTCGGCTCCGGCTATCTTTTCCCGACGACCTTTGAAAAAGAGGTCTTCAGCGACCTCGTCGGCGAGCGCGGCGTGCTGATGGGCGCGCTGGCGGGCATCATGGAAGCGCAATATGATACGTTACGCAAACACGGCCACAGCCCCAGTGAGGCCTTCAACGAGACCGTCGAGGAGCTTACGGAGAGTCTAATCAAGCTCGTGGCAGAAAACGGCATGGACTGGATGTATGCCAACTGCTCGGCGACCGCCCAGCGCGGCGCCCTCGACTGGAAACCGAAGTTCAAGAAGGCGGTCATGCCGGTCTTTAAAGAACTTTACGAGAGGGTGGCCGCTGGTGTGGAGACCCGCCGTGTTATCCGCACCTGTGGCCGCCCCGATTATAGGCAATTGCTGGGCAAAGAGCTGGGTACCATGGGCAACTCGGAGATGTGGCAGGCCGGAAGGGCCACCCGAGCCCTGCGTCCCAAGGAACCGGAAAAGGCCAACATCAAGACGGCCAAGGGCACGGCGGGAAGACAGGTGAACTGAAAACATCAGGCCTGAATCGTCATTGCGAGGAGCGCCAGCGACGAAGCAATCCTTATTTTTATTGTAATACGGACTATGGGATTGCTTCGCGGAGTTTACCCTGAGCGTAGCGTGAGGGCTCGCAATGACAGTTTCCCTTATTGCGCTTATCTTATGACAAGTGTTACAATAGCATTGAAGAATAAGCGTCTGCGGGGGTGAGGGTGTTCACCGGAATCGTTGAAGAGGTAGGGAGTATTGTCTCGGTCAGCCCGTCGGGACTGACCGTGGCCGCTGACAAAGCCCTGCAAGGGATGCAGCTTGGCGGCTCCATCGCCGTCAATGGCGCCTGCCTCACGGTGACCGCTTTCGATAGCAGGTCTTTCTCCGTTGACGTAATGCCGGAAACCCTTCAAAAAACCGGCCTCGGCCGGCTCAAGCCCGGCGATAAGGTCAACCTGGAAAGGCCGCTGGCCCTGGGCGGCGAGCTGGGTGGGCACCTGGTGCAGGGGCACGTGGACGGCACGGGCAAAGTGGTCTCGGTCGTCCCCGAAGGCGGCGCGGTGCGCATTAAGTTCGAGGCATCGCCGGAGCTGATGCAGTACATCGTACCCAAGGGCTTTATCGCCGTGGACGGAGTGAGTTTGACCGTCACCGAAAAAGATGCCCGCTCCTTCGATGTGTCGATTGTTGATTTCACCCGCCGGAACACGATTCTGGCCGATACAAGAGTGGGCGATACCGTCAACCTGGAGACGGATATCATCGGCAAATACGTGGCCGGGTTCATCAAGCCGCAGGAGAAGGGCGTCACCGCCGAATTTTTACAGGAGCATGGTTTTCCGGTGAATTGAATATCACCGGGTAGACAAGGAGAAATGGACTATGGGACTGGCGACGATTCCGGAAGCTATTGAGGATATTAAGGCCGGCAAGTTCGTCATCGTCGTCGATGACGAGGACCGCGAAAATGAGGGCGACCTTATCATGGCCGCCGAGAAAGTGACCCCGGAGGCCATCAACTTCATGGCCGTCAACGGCCGTGGTCTTATCTGCATGCCGGTAACCGGCCAGCGCCTGGATGAATTAAAGATACCCATGATGGCCAGCAATAATACTGCCAGACTCGGCACGGCCTTTACCGTGTCGGTAGAGGCCAGGGACGGCACGAGCACCGGTATCTCGGCGGCAGACCGGGCCAGGACGGTGCGGGTCATTATCGACCCCAAAACAAAACCGGAAGACCTGCTCATGCCGGGGCATATGTTCCCCCTGCGCGCCAAGGACGGAGGCGTCCTGGTACGGGCAGGGCAGACCGAGGCTACCATCGACCTGGCCAGGCTCGCCGGGCTTTATCCGGCCGGCGTCTGCTGCGAGATTATGAACGAAGACGGCACCATGGCACGGTTACCCCAGCTGGAAAAGATAGCCGAGAAATTCAATCTGAAAATTATCAGCGTGGCCGACCTTATTGCGTATCGCTTCCGCCACGAAACACTCGTACAGCGCGTCGCCGAGGCCAGACTGCCCACGCCTTTCGGAGAGTTTAAAGTCATCGCCTATAAAGCCCAGAACGACCCCGATGAGCACCTGGCGCTGGTGATGGGGGACGTGGCCACTGATGAGCCGGTGCTGGTGCGCGTGCACAGCCAGTGCCTCACCGGAGATGTCTTTCATAGCCTGCGCTGCGACTGCGGCGAGCAGGTAGAGATGGCGATGAAAAAAATTGCCCAGGAAGGTCGCGGCGTTGTCCTCTACATGAGGCAGGAAGGGCGGGGTATTGGCATCCACAACAAGATTAGAGCCTACGCTCTCCAGGACCAGGGACTGGACACCGTCGAAGCCAATCTCACGCTCGGTTTCAAGGCCGATAACCGTACTTACGGCACCGGAGCCCAGATACTGGCGGACCTGGGCATCCGCAACATGCGTCTGATGACCAACAACCCCAAGAAAATGAGCGGTCTGGAAAGCTACGGACTGAAAGTTACCGAGCAGCTGCCGCTGACCACGGCCCCCAATGTGCATAACCGCCGCTACCTCCAGACCAAGCAGAAGAAAATGGGACACCTTCTCAATGTTCTGGACGCGGACTGCGATAATTAATTACCAAGGAGACAATGATGGGCAAGACATACGAGGGCAATTTACTGGGGAAGGGGCTGAAAATAGGGGTGGTGGTCTCGCGCTTTAACGAGTTCTTCAGTCAAAAGCTGCTGGAAGGGGCACAGGACGCCATGCTCCGCCACGGCGTCCTGGAAAGCGATATCGAGGTGGCCTGGACGCCCGGCTCCTTCGAGATACCACTGGTCGCCAAGAAGATGGCAGAATCGAAGAAATACAATGTGATTATTTGCCTGGGGGCCGTCATCCGCGGCGGCACGCCCCATTTCGAGTACATCGCCGCCGAGGTCACCAAGGGCATTGCTCACATCGGGCTGGATACCGGCGTCCCCGTGATTTATGGGATAATCACCGCCGATACGCTGGAGCAGGCGATCGAGAGGTCCGGCACCAAGGCGGGCAATAAGGGCTTCGATGCCGCGGTCAGCGCTATCGAGATGGCCAACCTGGTTAAAGCGATTGGATAAGTCAAAACCGCCGCTGAAAAGTAAAAACCGTTTTACGAGTGTTTTGGTAAGTTTTAACCTTACGTAACCTTGTAGACCGTATCGCCTGCCCTCACCCGGTCCGGGACTTTTATCCCTACGGACTGGCCTTTCTTGGCCTCGGTGACGTTCTGGTTGTTAATCTGCATCGAGTTCACAACGATTTCCAGGTCGGTGGTGTGCCCTTTGATGTGGACCTTATCACCCACCTTCAGGTCACCGCTCATATCGATGCCAGCGACTACCGGCCGGGCAAAGAAATCCATCACTTTGCCGATTTCTGTTTCAGGCATATACTTCCCTCCTTACAGTCTTATGCCGTGCCATTTCACGCTTTGTATTCAGGATTATACCTCTCGTTATTCTATAAATCAATATGGTTTTTCCATTAATCCTTTCCGGCGATATTATAATGCACGGTTACCCTTTTTATACATGGCGGCGAGGTGGGGCGCTACCGATAAATCCGGTTTTCTGGTATAATACATCCCGAATCCATCAATATTGAGCCGTACGCTCACCAGCCTGGCAGGCCAGCCAGTCTTTTTTATCGAACCGTACGATGCGCAAACACTGAAGGAGAAAGCTGCCACTGTGGTGAAAGAAGATGACGATATAAGTCATCAATATGATAGAAGTGCCTTAAGACGCGATTGGACCAAAGGTAGCATTTCCGGCAACCTCGCCTCGCTGGCCTGGCCAGTGATTGTCAGCAGCACCGTCATGACGATGGGCCCCATCATCGATACGATCTGGATTGGTAAACTGGGGTCTACGGCGGTGGCCGGTGTCGGTGTGGCCACGATAGTCGTCATGCTGGTCAACTCGCTGATAATGGGGCTCTTTACCGGATTGAGGGCTCTGGTGGCCCGCTTCGTCGGGGCTGGCGAAACCTCCCGGGCCAACCACGTCGCCCAGCAGGGTCTGGTCATCGGTATAGCTTTCTCCCTGACGGTGGCGGTCATAGGCAACTTTCTGGCAGAATCTATACTGAAACTATGGAACCTTCAACCTGATGTCGTCGCTATAGGCGGCACCTATATGCGCATCGCCCTGGTCGGTATTTTTACCATGTCCTTCGGGATGATGGCCCAGAACACGATGCAGGCCTCCGGTGACACCAGGACCCCGATGATAATCAGCATCAGCACGCGGCTTTTTCACATCGCGTTCTGTCCCTTCCTTGTCTTCGGCTGGTGGATATTCCCTGAACTGGGTGTGAGGGGGGCGGCCCTGTCATCTGTCATTTCCCAGGGTTTCGCCGGTGTCATCGGCCTGTGGGTACTCTTTAACGGGCAAACACGCCTGCGGCTGACGTTAAAGAACTTCGGCCTGGACTGGGGTATTATCTGGCGCATGGTAAAAATCGGCATCCCCGCTTCTATCAACGGGCTGCACATGAATCTCGGCAATGTGGTCTTTATGTGGTTTATCTCGCCTTTCGGCACGCTGGCGGTGGCTGGCCACCATATTGTGGCCAGGCTGGATATGTTGGTAGTGATGCCGGGCATGGGGCTGGGTATGGCGGCCGGGATACTGGCGGCGCAGAATCTCGGCGCGGGCCAGCCGCAGCGGTCGGAAAAGACCGTCTGGACGGCCGTCAGCTGGCTGGCGGGTTTTATGGTTATACTTACGGTGGCGGTATATATCTGGGCCGAGAACATCGTGCGCGTTTTTAATAACGAACCGGAAATGGTAGACATCGCCATGAAATTCCTCCGGATACAGGCGGCCAGCTACCTGTTCAACGGGCTGGCGATGGTTATCATGAACGTCCTGAACAATGTCGGCGATACACTGAGAGCCATGATTATCGACATGACGAACCTGTGGGGGGTGCGGATACTACTGGCCTTTCTGCTGCCGAGGATTACCGCCCTCGGTGTTTACGGCGTACGCTGGGCGATAGTGGCGGATGCCCTCTCTTCAGCGATTATGTTTGTCATTTACTTGAGAACGGGCCGGTGGAAGCGGAAGAAGGTGTAGAATGGACAACAAAAGCCTGGAAATGCTGGAATTTCCCCGGATAAAGGAAATACTGGCCAGTTACGCTTCCTTTTCCGCCAGCCGCGAGCTGGCCGCCGCTCTGGAACCGCAGCAGGACTTGGCGCGAATTTCGTTGCTGCTGCAACAGACCGCCGAGGCCCGCCAGCTGCTGGCGCTGGACCGGGGCTTTGCCGTCGGGAGTGTGACGGACATCCGCGATAAGGCGAAGCTGGCGGCGCTGGAGGGCATCCTCGACCCTTTGAGCCTGGTGGAGGTACAGCAGACGCTGGCCGCTCTCCACGAACTGTGCCGCTATCTTAAAAGTGTCGCGGCTGATTTCCCGCTCCTCTGGAATATCGCCGG
Organism: uncultured Dehalococcoidaceae bacterium; assembly: GCA_964462865.1. Classification (GTDB taxonomy): domain Bacteria; phylum Chloroflexota; class Dehalococcoidia; order Dehalococcoidales; family RBG-16-60-22; genus Fen-1077. The sequence goes on from CAYWZO010000017.1 coordinate 28,598, forward strand.
GGGTATCGTCGAGCTGCGCCAGATTGAAAAAGATATTGCGGCCTGCCTTGACGCGGCCGGTGAAGTCCTGGACACCGCCTCGCCGGCGCTGGCCGCCATCCGGCAGCAGTTACGGGAAACGCGCGGACAAATACTGGAGCGGCTGGAGGGCATCATCAGGTCGCCGCGGGGCAGCCGCATCCTCCAGGAAGACGTCATCACCGAGCGCGAGGGCCGCTACGTTATCCTGGTCAAGGTGGAAAACCGCCACGATATCAAGGGAATCGTCCACGATATCTCCAATACCGGGGCCACGGTCTTCATGGAGCCGACGGCCACCGTGGGACTGGGCAATGCTCTACGGGAACTTGTTATCGAGGAAAGGCGCGAGGTGGAAAGAGTCCTGCGACTCTTGAGTGCCGAAGTGGGTGCCCACAGCGATGATATTATACGTTCTATTGAGCTGGTCGCGGAGATTGACTTGATAATAGCCAAGGCCAGGTACGCCGGCAGGATAAACGCCGTGGAGCCGGCCATCATCGAGCCGGGTAGCAGGGCGGGTCGGGATATGGCGGGTTTCATCAAGCTTATCCAGGCGCGCCACCCGCTCCTCGGTGATAAAGCCGTGCCGTTTTCACTGGAGCTGGGGCGGGACTTTTCCGGCCTGGTGATTACCGGCCCCAATACCGGCGGCAAGACGGTAACGCTTAAAACCATCGGCCTGTTGAGCGTTATGGCCCAGGCCGGTATGCCCATCCCGGCCGCGGCGGAGAGCTGCTTGCCTCTTTTCGACGGCGTTTTTGCCGATATTGGCGACGAGCAGAGCATCGAGCAGACCCTTTCGACTTTCTCCTGGCACATGGGCAATATCATCCGTATCATCCGGAGCGCCACCGGTAAAAGCCTGGTGCTTCTTGATGAACTGGGGACAAGCACCGACCCTGCCGAAGGCTCCGCCCTGGCGCGGGCCATATTGCGCTACTTTCTTGCCCGGGGCACGCTCACGGTCGCCACCACCCATTACAGCGACCTCAAGGCCTTCGCCCACGCTACCGAAGGACTGGAAAACGCCTCCCTGGAGTTCGACCCCGCCACGCTGGCGCCCACCTACCACCTGACGGTGGGCCTGCCCGGCGGCAGCAACGCCATGGCCACGGCCGCCCGCCTTGGCCTGCTGCCGGAAATTATTCAGGACGCCAAGGGCATGCTCACGGCGGGCAGCCAGGAACTGGAGACCCTGCTGGCCAACCTGATGGCGGAAAAACAGAAAATAGCCTCTCTCCAGAAAGAGCTGGCGGCTGAAAGGGACGACTTCGCCCGTCGCAACGCCGCGCTCGACGGCGAACTCCAGCGGCTCAAGACCGAGGAGAGAAGGGCGATTCAGGAAGCCCGGGACGCCATTGTCCGCGAAGCGGCGGAACTGCATAAAGAAATAAGAGAGGCAGCCGCCGTGCTGCGCAGGATGAAGACATCTGCCGGTATCGAAAAAGCCAGAAAGAGCCTGGCCAGAGTACGCGAGCAACTGGATAAAGATACCTGGCAGACCAGGGTTGCCGCCACGCCTGAAGTGGATACCGGAACTATCAAAATAGGGGACACGGTGCGTATCAGAGAAGCCGGGCTAACCGCCACGGTTCTTTCGGTATCGGAGGACACCGGGGAAATCGAGGTCCAATCGGGCCGGACGAAAATGAGGCTCGGCCTGGACAGCGTGGTCAAGGTGATGGCACCCCCGGAGGTGGCCGCGCCGGCCGATGTCCGGCCAACCGTGCGGCGGGTCTCAAGAGAATTGGACCTGCGCGGCAAACGTGCCGATGAAGTGGAACCGGTTCTGGATATTTATCTCAACGATGCCGTCCGGGCGGACATGCCGGAGGTACGCATCGTCCATGGTATTGCCACCGGCACGGTGCGCAATATCGTGCGGGAAATACTCGCCGCGCATCCCCTGGTGAAATCCTTCCGTCCCGGGGAGCGCGATGAGGGCGGTGACGGAGCTACCGTTGTCAGACTATAAGCGTAAAATACTCAATCGGAAAGCCATGCTGGCTTACCTCGATGACTTGGCCGCGGCGCCGGGAGAAAACGCCCTGTCGGTTTATCTGCCGCCCCGCCTCCCCGCCGCTGAACTCGAAAATGCCTTGACAGAAGTGCCAGCTGTGCTGGATATTGCCGCTCAACTTTTCAGCCTGGCAACTCGTTCCGAGACGGGTGTCGTTATCATCTGGAGTTCCGGGAAGAAATGCCTGATTTCGCCTCCGTTTCCGGTGTCCGGCAGGAATATCGCTCACTTACTGGACGTGGCCGGGCTGCGTGCGCTGCTTACCAGGGATTTCCGTGTCGGCCTGGTGCTGGTGCGCCTGGGCGCCTACGCCGTCGGGGTCTGTGCCGGAGAAAAGGTAATCAGCAGCAAAGTGGGCACCGGCCTGGTACACGGGAGGCATCGACAGGGGGGCTCGTCGGCGCACCGCTTCGAGCGCCACCGCGATAAGCAGATTGAGACCTTCCTCACCCGCGTCTGCCAGCGCGTCCGCGAGCAGCTGGAACCTCACCTGAAATCGCTCGATTATGTCGTCTACGGCGGCGCCCGCCAGACGATTCTGCTGCTGCAAAAACAATGTCCTTTACTGCAAAGACTGGAGATACCGGTACTGCCGCCGCTGCTGGATATCCCCGACCCGCGCCAGGCAGTCCTGGAAGCTGCCGTCGCCCGCCTGTGGTCGAGCACGGTGATGGAGTGGGAAGATGCCTAGACCGCTTTCATCAGGTTTTTCAATTCACTTATTACCGGCGGCAGCACCTCACGGATGGCCTCGTCAAAGCGCAGGTGGGCCTGGTGGTCATACGGTGTTTCCCCCTGGTTGATGATGACCAGCTTCGCCCCGGCCTGCAACGCCAGGCGGGGCATCTCCGCCGCCGGGTAGACCACCAGGCTGGAGCCGACCACGATGAAAAGGTCGCACCGCTGCGAATGCTCGTAAGATTCCGTCAGGTCTTTGGCCGGCAGCGAGTCGCCGAAGTTCACCACCGTCGAGACCAGCCTGCCGCCGCAGAGGGGACACTCACGCTCGCCTTCCATCCTGTCCATCTTGAATTCGCATTTGACGCAGCGTACCTTGGTCAGGTTGCCGTGCAGCTCCGCCAGCAGCTCCGGCCTGATGCCTGATTTAAGATGCAGGTTGTCCACGTTCTGCGAGATGAGGAAGGCCAGCTTGCCCAGCTTCTGTAGCTCCAAGATGGCCAGGTGCCCGGAGTTTGGCGTCACGTTGGTCCAGTCCTGCATCGGCGAGGAGAGTCCTTTATCGCGCCGCGTCCACAGCCCGTCAGGGCCCCGGAAGTCTCTCAAACCGGATTCCGTACTGATGCCGGCGCCGGTGAAGACCACCAGGTAATTTGATGCCAGTATCCACTGCGCCAGGTCGCTTATTCTCTGGTTTAAGTCTGACATAGCATGGTCTCTCCAAAAAATTTTTAAACTTCCAGATTAATATTATAACCTCTGACGTATCAGGTCAAAAGACCGGACGCAGGGCATGGGATGTATGAGGGTATTACATCAGAAATGGTCAGGGGACGGGAGGTAGAAGACTTAACATAAAGTTATTTCTGGCGCGCTTTCCGTCGGATGAGTAAAAGCACGCCGATGGCACCGATGCCGATAGCGGCAACGCCCATAATGAGCCAGCGGTTCTGGAGCATCCCCTGCCATCCGGTCGGCTGTGCGGTAATAGCCGGGGCAATATCAGTGGGGTTTGTTGCTGCCGGGGTCTGATTTTGCAAAATAAGGTCTTCACCGGTTGTTTCCATGTCGGCTGGCCCCGGTGCCGGGGATTCCGGCGCCGACGGCAAAGCTCTTACGGGACGGGAATAGACGAGGAATTTTACGGTTTTTTCGTTGTTGGCCTTGTCGTTCTCGATAATAGCATCATTACCGTCGGCTATGGCTCTGATAGTATGTTCTCCGGACGCGAAAGCTCGCATGAAATTGACCTCAACAGACCCGCCGGGGCTGATTTCGCCGGTTTCGAGAGACAGCGGCGCGGCGCTATCGATGTAACAGGATAAGAGCGTTTTCGGGGCCGGGCCCTGCCCACGGTTTTTGATAACCACAGTGAAGGCCGCGGGAGAAAATTCGGCTGGATTTGCGGGTGTCCAGGATATCGAACCGATTAATAAGTCAGGGGCGGGCAGGAAGAGAGTCTTGGTATTGTTGGCTTCATCACTCTCATTAATGTCGCCGGTTTCATCCAGAACGGCGGTAAAAACAAGTGAACCCTGCGGTGATATCCAGGGAAAAGACCTGGTAACCGTAGATCCGGGCTCGATATCTTCAATGAGGTGCCGGCCCATAAACACCTTATTCACGTAGTAAGAGATATAGGTGCTGCCGGCTTTCAGGTCGCCGCGGTTTTTCACTGTAACGTCGAAGGTTACCGTATCACCGGCGGCCGGTATTTCCGGCGACCACCTGATGGCCTGGACAACCAGGTCGGAGGCATAAACCGAGAAGGAAATCTGTTTCTCGTTATTCGATTCATCGCTCTCGGCAACATTATTGTTGCTGTCCAGCAATACCCTGACATTATACGCGTCTTTGAAGGCCAGTCCTTCCAGAGGCAGAGTGACAGCTCTGGTAAGAACGGCGCCGGCTTCGAGCTCATCAACATAGACCGAGTCAACCGGGCTGTCATCGATGTAGATGAGGGCATATGAAGGTGCGGCCCGGCCGGTGCCCTGGTTTTTCATCTCCAAGGTTAAAGTTATGGTTTCCCCTATCACAGGCTTGGTTGGGTAGCAGGTAATTGCCACCGGGGCGAGGTCAGCGGTGGGTGTTACCCGTGCGGAGGTGATTGTTTTCGTCAGGGTGTTATTGGACTCGTTGCTCTCTTTAACCACGTTATCTTGATCGATTGCTGCCTTAATGGTGTGAGATTCGTATAAGGTCGTCCACATGAAAGTCAACGTTGTGGTGCCGTTGACCGACAGTTCCGGAATATTCGAGATATACTGGTAGATGGTATCGATGCCGAATTTCAACTCCGTGGCTTCAGAATCGCATTTCCCCTGGTTTTTAACGGTAATTGTGGTGGTCACCAGGCCGTATAGCGACGGACTCGAAGGTGTCCAGGTGATGTCCTGGATAATCAGGTCAGGGAAGACCTGCGGGTAGGAGGCTGTCAGGCTGTTGTTGGTCTCGTCGCTTTCTTCGACGAGGTTGGCGGCATCGACGATGAATTTAAAGGTATGCAGACCGCTTTCGGCGAACCACTGGAAGGTTGCGTTGTTTGTTGTCTCGCCGGCATTTAAAAAGCCCAGGAATACTATTTCCTGGAAAGTATCATCGCGAAAATATGACAGGCTGAACGGCTCCGCCCGGCCGCTGCCCTGGTTTTTCACGTCGATCGTCATGGTGATGTTGTCACCCACCCCCGCCGGACTTTCAGGTGAAAAATTAATCGCAGCCACAGTAAGGTCGGGTAGCGCGGTGGCGCAGGTTGCGTCCGACGCATTGTTGGTTTCATCGCTCTCGGTGACCTGCGATAGTACATCAACGGCCGCCCGGATGTTGTGGACGCCCAGGGTGGCCGTCCAGAGATAAGTTTCGTTGACACTGGCGCCGGCTTCTATCCCGGAAATGGTACGGTACCCCCGGGGACTTCCATCTATGGAAAAATCGATATGTGAGACGCCGGCTTTTTTATCGCCACGGTTGATAATCGTCACGGTGAAGGTGACTTTATCTCCCAAGGACGGGCTTACCGGTTCCCAGGTAATGGCATCGACCGCCAGGTCGGGGGCGATAACGGAAAAGGCGTGTGATTTATCATTATTTATTTCGATAGATTCGGCAATACGGTTGTCGCCGTCGATAATTGCCCGGAAAATGTGCGGCCCCGCCAGGGCCTTCCAGGTGCAGGTCTTTACGGCGAGGGCACCGGCTCCAATCGGTTCTACCGCGCTGGTGGCCAGGTGGTCTTCATCGATAAAACAGTCGAGCCGGGATGCTTCGGCCCGGCTATCTCCCTGGTTTTTAACCGTGACGGTAAAGGTTATGGTATTCCCGATCGACGGCGCTTCCGGCGATAGTACCAGCGATTCAATGATGAGGTCGGGTTCAGCAGCGGCGGCGACAGGTGTTGTGGATACCGCACCGTGTAACCAGGCGGGCGCGGAAAGACCTGTGAGCAGGCACAGGAACACCAGCGCGCCGGATATTACCCGGCGTTTAAAGTCGCTCATGGATTTAACCTTCACGTGTCGGCTGTTTACAGAATAGCCGGTTAGGCACGCCACCGATTGGGTTTTAGCTTTGGTTTGGGTATAGTGCTATCACCCATTTTATCGGGTACGGGCGGGGTGTTTTCAGGACGGTTAAAGGACGCCTTCATCGGCGAGCCGGGCTATTTCTTCCTCCGTATACCCGAGCATTTCCGATAAAACCGCTTGATTGTCCTGTCCGAGGAATGGAGCGGGGTAATCTATTTTACCGGGAGTCTTGGAAAGCTTGAAGATAGAGCCGGGTACCTTGACCTTTCCCGATATTATCTGCTCGACTTCGATGATGGCGTTGCGGCTTAGAAGCTGCGGGTCGTTGCAGACCTCCTCGAAGGTGGGAAGTTTGGAGCAGGGCACGTCGGCTTGCTTGAGCAAATTCATAATTTCTTCAGTGGTTTTGTTTTTCGTCCACTCAATGATGACTTCGTCAATTTCATCCCGGTACTTGTAGCGCTCGTTCTGGTTGGCGCAGAGCGGGGTATCCAGCAGTTCCTGCCGTCCCATGACCGTGTAAAGCCTTTTTAGCTGGTCAAGGACGCCGGCCATGATAAAGACCCTCCCGTCTCTGGTGGGAAAAAGGTTGCACGGTATCATGGCCGCATGCCGGTTGCCCAGCCGGGGCGGATTGACGCCATTCAGGAAATAGTAGGGGGCGAACTCTATGGAGGTCAGGAGCCAGATGCTCTCCTGCATGGAGATATCTATGACCTGGCCCTCGCCGGTTTTCATCCGGTGGAGCAGGGCGGCCACGATGGAAAAGGCGGTGAAGAAACCCGAAGTGTAATCGGCGATGGATACGCCGCAACGGATGGGATTGTCCGGAAAGCCCGTAACTACGGTCATGCCTCCCATGGCTTGAGCGACCGGATCAAACCCGGGATAGTCCCGTAAAGGTCCCGTCTGTCCGTAAGCGGAAATCGAGGCGTATATCAGTCCGGGGTTCAGCTGGCAGAGTTCTTTACTGCCCAGGCCGAGCTTGTCCATGGTCCCCGGGCTGAAGTTCTCGAGGAGGACGTCAACCTTTTTCACCAGTTCTTTGCAGATGTTCAGGCCTTTCTCGGTCCTTAAATTAAGCGTGAGGCTCTTTTTCCCGCGGTTCAGGATGATAAAAGGGCCGCCCTCCATGCCCTCGGTGTGCGGCACGTCGTTTCTGATTAAATCACCCGCACCGGGTCTTTCAATTTTAATAACCTCGGCTCCCAGGTCTTTGAGCAGTAGTGAACAGAATGGCCCGGAATATACCTGGGTCAAATCCAGAACTTTAATTCCTTCTAATACGCTGGCCATAATGCCTCCTCAAGTTTTTCCGGGCTCTTCCGGTAGCGTTAACCCCCCGGCGGCCTGCCCCCGAAAGTAAAAAAACCGGTGGACTGTGTGACCATTTGATTATAGTCTATCCGGGAAGCCTCAATCAAATAAAAAGGCCGGGATTTGCGAATGACAGAGCAGGGGATAGAGCAGCCGGGATAAAATAGATGGTGGGCCACTCTGGACTCGAACCAGAGACCCCAGTCTTATCAGGACTG
>CAYWZO010000018.1:0-36357 GCA_964462865.1 uncultured Dehalococcoidaceae bacterium
AGCCATCGAGCGAAGTCCCTAACAGCCAGACGCGCCTGGCCGAGCTGGCCGAGGAAGCCGGTTTCCCACCGGGCGTCTGGAACGTCGTTCACGGCGGGAGGACGGTCGTTAACGGCATGCTGGAGCACCGGGGCATCGCCGGTATCACCTTTGTCGGCTCGACGCCTACCGGCCGCGATGTAATTTATAAGCGGTGCGGTGAGACGGGGAAAAGGGTCATCGCCCAGTGCGGCGCCAAGAACTTCATGACCATCATGCCGGACTGCGACGTCGACCGGACGGTTACCGCCATGATGACCTCATTTTTCGGCAACGCCGGTCAACGCTGCCTGGCGGCGGCCAATGCCCTCGTTGTCGGAGGCGACTCGTTCTATAAGGACTTCATTGCCAGAGTTGTCGACCTGGCTTCCAGGATAAGGGTCGGCTATGGACTTGATGAGTCCGTCCAGATGGGCCCGGTACGCGACAAAACGAAGAAGGAACGGATACTCAACTATATCGAAAACGGAATCAAAGACGGGGCTAAAGTGGTGCTGGACGGCCGCAAGCCGAATATCGTCGGAGATTATCCTGATACCTGTTTTCTCGGGCCGACCATCTGCGAAGATGTGGCGCCGGACTCCAAGCTGGGGGCCGAAGAGATTTTCGGACCGGTAATGTCCGTGATGCGCGCGAAAGACCTTAACGAAGCCATTGAAATAAGTAATGCTAACGCGTTTGGCAACGGCAATTCCATCTTTACCACCAGCGGCAGGAATGCCCGGGAGTACCAGTATAACATCGAAAGCGGTAACGTGGGCATCAACATCGGTATCGTCGCGCCCATGGCCTTTTTCCCCTTCAGCGGTATGAAGGACTCCTTCTTCGGTGTGCTCCACACGCAGGGAAAGGAGGCCGTCCGGTTCTTCACGGAAAGCAAGGTTATCATTCAACGGTGGTTTTAAAGGGGGACGATAATGATAATACACACCGCGTCCGAGGGCATTACCCTGGCCAGGAAGCTGGAAAACGACTCGGCGAAGTTTTATGAAGACCTGGCCGGGAAACATGCACGGGATGCCGAGGTCTTCCAGACTTTTGCTAAGGAAAATAAAAAGAACGCCGCTCAGATAGACAGGGCCTATTACGGCGTCATTACCGACGCCATCGAGGGCGGTTATGCTTTTAATCTGGACTCGGATAAATACTCCATCCAGGCCGAAATACAAGCGAATGCCAGCTACGCCGCTGCCCTGAAACAGGCGGCGGCTATAGAAGAGAAAATCACCGGGTTCTATACCGAGGCCGCCGAGCAGTCGCGCGGCCTGATGGCGGACGTGCCGCGGGCCTTTCTGCTGGTAGTCAAAAAAAGAGAAAGCCGCAAGGCCAAAATACAGGAGCTTATTGCCAGGGAGGGTGAGAAGTAACCCGCTGTCCGTTCATTCCGGCCAAGGCGGGAGTTCAGGAGCGGGGAAAAGGGGTTAAGGGGCTGGCCTCTGGTCAGCCCCTTAACTTTTTTATTTTACGAAACGGGGGGCGCCGGGCAGGGCATCGCGCAGGGGTGGTTTGACCGGCATGGTTTCCGGGGCATCGGGGATAACCGGCAGCAGCAGGTGGGACGGATGGTTAAAGTCATGATATATGGTGATTTCGTTCTTAGCTGGCCTTAATGGTCTCTGCACGTATTTTGAAGAGCTGTCCCAGGTGGAAAACAGCACGTCATCGCTGGCGATTTTAAACCAGATACGGCAGCCTTTCTTGAAAGTCTTGAATACGGGTTGCATCTCTATCTGGAACTCATAAACTGTGTCCGGTTTCAGGTCGGCGGGTTTGCGGAACGGGTGCCAGGGCAGGCCGGGACGGGACAGCTTTTCGTCCACCTCCCGGAACTTGGCTTTAAGCGAGCCCCAGCTCCATATCTGGACGTTTTGGGGGGTGAAGGGGTCGTTCGCCTCGGGCTTTATTTCCGGTCGGCCGGTGACGGGGTTCAGCGGTACACCTTCGGGCACCATCTCGCCCATCTTGACGAAGAACGACCAGTCGGTGGTGATTTCCTCCGCCGTCGCGGCGTATAGCGTAAGACTGACCGGGCCCCATACACGGAGGTCTTTCGTCAGGGGAGGGGTAATATAGTTGACATAAAACGCTTCACCTTCCTTCACCGCTGAAACGGATAATCCGTAAGCAGCCATCAGTCCTATGTTCAAACTGATATTGTGATAAACATCCGTATTTTCTTTTTCATCGGGCATCCTGGTATTGAGAGAGGCCTTATCGTGAAGGTAATATTTAGTCCATTGCGTCCGCGCCAGGGGGTAACCGTTTTCATAGCGCCAATGGCCGGTACCGCTATCGAAGATGGCCACTTCCGGCTCGTCCATGATGCCGGTATCGATGCCCTTAAGCCAGTAGTCGAACCAGCGCAGGATGTATTGATTAAAGGCCGTCGTCTCGAAAATCCAGGGCTGGTAGTTCTCGTTGGTCCAGGGCGTGACGACGAGCTTCTTCGGTGCTTTGATATCGGCATAAGAACGCAGGTGGTAGATGGCGTGTAAGCGGTTAGGCACATTGACGATATTCAGAACGGGGGCCTTTATACGGGATATGGTCTTCCAGCCGCCGCCGTGCTCCCACCAGAAACGCCCGTCCGTGGTGTTGGCCAGGATATCATTGATAACGTTAAGAGGCGGTTCTTTGCCGGGGACCGGCCCCGGCCAGATGGCGGCGTTTATCACTCCCGTGATTAAGTTTATGGCGAAAGGCTTACGCTGGACGCCGCCCGGGTAACATAAACCGCGGTAGTTATCAGTGGTGGCCAGTACCGCCAGGGCTTTAAGGTGGGGTGGGTTGAGGGGAGCGGTCAACCATTGCATCACGCCGTAGCCGGAAGCTCCCATCATGCCCACGTTGCCGTTGCACCACGGCTGGGCGGCCAGCCATTCTATCAGGTCGTAGCCGTCCTGTGCGGCGGTCTTACCCTGAAAGCTGAACTGACCCTGGTTGAGACCGCTGCCCCTCTCGGCGGCCTGGACGCAGACGTAACCGTTGGGACAGTAAAACGCCGGCTTAGCACTCTCGAAAAAGCGCTCCTTCTGGAAAGGAGAGTAGGCCAGGATCACTGGCCAGGGCCCTTTGCCTCTGGATGGACGATAAATATCAACCAGGATTTTTATACCGTCCCGCATGATGACGGGGACGTTCTTTTCGAGGCGGACGCCCTTGGGCACGGGTTCGGCAGAGACGATATCGTAGACTTTTTTACTCATGGATTTCTCCTTTCCAATCGGGCTACTTGATAAGATTATAATCCGGACGATGGTGTTCAGGCAATTTTTTATTCTGGACGTGGTCTTCGAGATAAGGAATTTATATGTTAAAACACTGTATTAATAATTGCAGAAAGCAGTAGCTGTATGCTACTATGCTCACGAAATATCTTTCGCCCGTTCCCTGGGCAGGGGTCGGTCTATCAGAACTCATGGAGGCATTATGGTACACCCGCCGGACATTAACGCCGATTTGAAAAACCGCCTGAACACCATAATGAAGCCAGGACGGATATCAGACCGGCCTGAAGACCTGAAAAAATATGCTGATGATAACAGTTTTCAGCGGCAAGGTAGCCCGGCGATAATCGCTTTTCCTGAAAGTAAAGAGGAAGTCCAGGCCATCGTTAAACTGGCGGGTGAAACGAAAATTCCGCTCATACCGGTCAGCTCCGGCCTGCCTCACTTCCACGGCGACACTGTACCGGAGCGAGGCGGTATTATCGTGGACTTCAGCCGCATGAATAAAATCAGGAAAATTGACCCGGTCAGCCGGTGCGCCTGGCTGGAGCCCGGCGTCACTTTCGGCGAGCTGGTACCGGAATTAAAGAAGCATGGTCTTAAGCTGGTAGCGCCCTTGCTGCCGCGGGCGAATAAATCAGTGGTGGCCAGTCGCCTGGAAAGGGAGCCGGTCATCATCCCCAAGTACCAGTATGATTTCATCGACCCCTTGCTGACGCTGGAATTGGTCTACGGCACTGGCGAGGAATTCCGCACTGGGTCGGCTTCCGGGCCTGGCACTCTGGAAACGCTGAAAGCGGACAAGGTCAATCCCTGGGGTCCCGGTTCCGTCGATTACTTCCGTTTCCTCTCGGGCGCGCAGGGCACCATGGGACTGGTCACCTGGGCGATGACCAAGGTTGAAGTCCTGCCGGCCCTGCAAAAGCTGTATTTTATCCCTCACAAAGACCTGAAAGTCCTGACCGACGTCATGAACCAGTTGCTCCGCAGGAGAGTGGTGGACGAGTGCCTGGCGCTGAACAACGTTAACCTGGCGACGATACTGGCCCGCCGCTGGCCGGATGACTATGAAGAGCTTAAGAAAGCCCTGCCGCCCTGGACGCTCATCCTGTGTCTGGCAGGCTACCAGAGGCGCCCGGAAGAAAGAATTACTATCATGGAAGGGTATCTCCATGAGATTTGTGAAGGTTCCGGAGTTAAACCCGAACCCGAGCTGCCGGGCGCGACCGGCCAGGGAAAGACTGTGCTCGAACTCATTTCGGGACCCTGGCCCGGGGAGCCTTACTGGAAGTTGGGCTATAAGGGTGCCTGCCATGATATCTTCTTCCTGTCGGCCTTGAGCCAGGCCGCCGGGCTGGCCGACGTCATGCAGGGAGTAGCCGCCAAACACGATTATTCGTCGGGAGACATCGGCGGGTATGTCCAGCCGATGGTACAGGGGCGGGGCTGCCACTGCGAGTTTAATCTTTTCTGTGATGAGACCGACCCCGGCGAGCTTGAAGAAGTTAAAAAGCAGTTTCTCGATGCCTCGGAAACACTACTCAATAACGGTGCTTTCTTCAGCCGGCCTTACGGACCGTGGGCGGAGATGGTCTATAGCCGCTATCCCGAACAGGTCAGCGTTTTAAAGAAATTAAAGAACATCTTCGACCCTTATAACATTCTCAATCCGGGCAAGCTGTGTTTTTAGGAGCCGTATGGAGAGCCTGCAAGACTATATGTACACCATGACTTCCTGCAATCACTGCGGGCAGTGCAAATGGGTCCTGGGCCCCAAGATGAGGGGCTGGCAATACGCCGAGGTCTGCCCCATCCATGCCCGTTATGGGTTCGATGCTTATTCTGGCCAGGGGCTGATTAACATTGCCCAGGAGCTTTTAGAGGGGCGGTTGAAATACGAAGACGGCCTAATCCGGTTAATCTATACCTGCCTGACCTGCGGCGCCTGTGATGTTAACTGTAAGTCCATTCGTGATATGGAAGTGCTGGATACCATTCTGGCGCTAAGGGCGAAATGCGTGGCGGACGGCCAGGGGCCGCTCCCGGAACATAAAGAGACCGCCGAACATATAGAAAAGACCCATAATATATACGCCAGACCTCATAAACAACGTGGCAACTGGCTGCCGGAAGGCACCCGATTGTCCAGGGATTCCGGAGTGGCCTATTTTGCGGGGTGCGCCGCCGCTTACGCGCATCCCGAAACCGCCGTAAATACGGTTAAAATACTGAAAGCCGCCGGTATCGCTTTTCAGGTACTCGGCGCGGAAGAATACTGCTGCGGCACGCTCCTCTGGCGCACGGGACAGTCTGATGCCTTCCGGGAAACTGTCGAACGCAACCTGGCTGTCTGGAAGAAACGGGGCATCAGGACCCTGATAACCAGCTGCGCCGAGTGTTACGGCACATTCCGAAGTGGTTATCCCCGGGTCGCGGATATGGACATCGAGGTCCGGCACATTAGCGAGGTTATATGGGATGCCTTAAAACAAGGGAAAATAGTACTTTCCCGGCAGCCGGATATGAAGGTGACCTATCATGACCCCTGTTTCCTGGGGCGACTTTCTGAAAAATATATCCCCTGGAGCGGCAAAATCGAAGCCTTTGGAGTGCATGTCCCTCCGAAGCCATGGCGGCGTGGCACTTACGGTGTTTATGAAGCACCCCGTGAGGTACTTAAGGCTATTCCCGGCCTGGAACTGGTGGAGATGGTGCGGAATGCAGAAAATGCTTTCTGCTGCGGCGGGGGAGGTGGTGTGCCCGCTGCTTTTCCGGATTTTGCCCAGTGGGTAGCTGAGCAGAGGCTGGACGAAGCCCGGTCGACAGGTGCAACAGCCCTGGTTTCCTGCTGCCCTTTCTGCCGGGACAACTTTACTAAAGTTATTGCTAATACTGACGGCAAACTGCAATATTATGACTTGACTTCGCTGGTGGTCAAAGCATTGTAGCCTGTAACGGAGGAAAGACCTGGGATGAGCTTACCGGCAAACATTTATAAAGAGTTAGAGAACATCGTCGGTCCGGAATATATCAGCGATAAAGAGTATATCCTGGCGGCCTACCGGCACCAGGGCCCGGGGTCAGCCGGGCGGGAAAAGTCACCCGGGCCGGCGGCCATATTGCTGCCGGGCAGTACGGAAGAGGTGCAGGCCATTGTTAAAGCCTGCAACCGGTACGGCATTAAGTATGCTGCGATTGTCTCGCTGTTCAGCGTGGGGCGCATCGTACAGCCGGGCATGGTCCTCCTAAATCTGCAGAGGATTAATCGGATTCTGGAAATCAACGAGACTGACCGCTATGCCGTCATCGAGCCGGGTGTCAGGCACGTCCAGCTCAAGCCCGAGCTGATGAAACGCGGACTGAACTATCCCACCGCCTCGGTAGGGCCGGGGGCCTCGGTGCTGGCCAACTTCATCACCTCGGGGGACCACCACATGCAACACGGTTGTTCACGGGTCAACCGCTATCTCATGGCTACGGAATGGGTGATGCCGGACGGTGAAATCCTCCGCGTAGGCTCAATCGGTAACGGCGCGGGCTGGTTCTGCCCGGACGGCCCCGGGCCCAGCCTGCGCGGTCTTATCAAGGGGTGGAACGGGTGGGGTGGGGGATTCGGCATCGTTACCAAAGTTGCCATCGGCCTGGATATCTGGAAAGGCCCCCCGGTCATGCCCGGCGAAGGCCACAGCCCCGACTTTATGGTGCGTCTGCCGCCTGACCGGCATAGGGTTTATATCTTTAAATTCCCCACCATGGACAAGTTACGCGATGCCATGATTGAGATGGGTAAGGCGGAAATAGGCAACGCGGTATTGAAGTATTTTTACGCCACCGAATGTGCGCTGACCACCACCTCGGCCAACGATTTTTTCAAGCTGTGGAACAGCGGCCTGTACCAGAGAGAACTGCCACTCGGCCTGTGGGTTTACCTGGCCACCGCCAGCCCCGAAGAAATGCAGTATGAAGAACGTGTCATGAGGGACATCGTCCGGGAGTATGACGGGGAGCCGGTGGCAGAGTCCATCCGGCAGAAATACGATGACAATATCGACCACATGTTTATCATCGTGAGCTTCTTACAGCGCGTGCTGCGGCTCGGTGGTGGCTGGGCGGGCGTTAAGCTGGGCGGCGACTCGATCAGTCACATGTTCGAGGTCGCCAAAGCGATTCCGGAGTTCCTGGATGAGTTCATCGAAAAGGGGATGATACTGGACGCCCCGTACA
The DNA here is from genome assembly GCA_964462865.1 of uncultured Dehalococcoidaceae bacterium. GTDB lineage: Bacteria > Chloroflexota > Dehalococcoidia > Dehalococcoidales > RBG-16-60-22 > Fen-1077. The sequence continues at coordinate 7,491 of CAYWZO010000018.1, forward strand.
ACTGGCAGATAATACCGATGGAATACGGTCACCTGGCCCATATCGAGCTTCTCTGCTTTTTTGATGTCACCCAGCCCAATCATCCTGATGTTATGATGCCTTTAATGCAGCGTTCGGCGGAGACTGATATCAGACACGGATTTCATGCTGCCACGCCCGCCGCCAGTAACCCGAAGTTGGGGCCGCTTTACAGTAACTTCAATCTCTGGGTGGAGAAGATAAAAAAGGCCTTTGGACCTGCCAGTAGGCCTTAGCCGGAGCCGGGATGCCGGTAGTGAAGAGCTCCGAGGCCAAACGCAATGCTGCCCTCAAGAAGAAGTAGACTATCCCGAGCTCAAGAGCTGGTGGAATGAGAGCGCCTTGTTAATAGCGTCAATCAGGTCTTTCGCCGTGACGGGCTTGTTTAAGAAGTCCGAAGCTCCGTACTCAAAAGCTTCGTTTATTTCTTTAAGACCTTCGGCAGGGGCGCCTTTTTTCTCGTCGACAACCCCTTTTACGCTAAGGAATATCACCGGAATGCCGCAGGTCTTCGTGTGTCCCTGCAGCTTGCGGCAGACCTCGTAGCCGTTCATCTCCGGCATGATAATATCCAGGACAATGACATCGGGCAGGTTCTCCAGCGCTTTCTTTAACCCCTCGGTACCGTTAGAGGCGGTGATAACATCAAAACCTTCCTTTTGCAGAACTCTTTCCGCAATCAATAAAAGCGATTTCTCGTCGTCTACGACGAGGACAAGAGGCTTCGGTCTCATCTGTCACCTCCTTCGGCTCCCAGGTCGGTTCTGGAATAGAAGTCTTTAAAGCGCTCCAGTTCATGGCACATCTCATCGAATATCGACCGGGCGGCGGCCATATCATCACTTAATCCGGCGGCTTCAAGACGCGCCGCCGCGGCGGCAATGGTTTTTCCGCCCATGGCGGCGGCGGCTCCTTTCATGCCGTGGGCTTCAGCTTTGATAGCTTTGCCATCCTGCCTTTCAATCGCCTCGGTGATACTTTTTAGAAGCCTCGGTGAGTCCTCTTCCAGAAAGACCTGGAGTACTTCTTTCAGGATATCTTTATCGCCGCCGACCGTACGCAGGGCAGCCTCGAGGTCAACCGCCGGTTCCATCGGCGCTGCCGGTTCGTCGGACGCCGCGGGCTGGCTGGCCGTTACCGGTGCCTGGTCAGGTTTGTGTAATGTCGCGATACCCTTGAGGGCATTATAGAGACCGTCTGGATTTATTGGTTTGGTGAGATACCCGTCCATACCGGCTTCGAGGCATTTATCACGGTCCTGCTTCATGGCGTAAGCCGTCATGGCTATAATCGGCAGGTGTTTATTTGTTTCACGTTCTTTCTCTCTGATGACCTGGGTGGCTTCGATCCCATTCATCTCCGGCATATCGAAATCCATCAATATCAGATCGAAATAACTCTGCTCGGCCATATGGGTTGCTTCTAGGCCGTTACCGGCTATCTGTGCGGTGCAGCCCATTTTCTCCAGAGTCTTCCGGGCGATAAGCTGGGAAGTGGGGTTGTCCTCGGCCACCAGAATCCGCAATTTGAGTTCAGGGACAGATGATACCGCTCGTTTCAAGGATTCCTTCTTCTTTTCACCGACGGCGCCGAGGGCAGACAGGATAGCATTTTGAATCTCTCGTTTTTTAACCGGTTTAATCAGATTAGTGACAATACCGGCTTCCTGGCAGCGATTGAAATTGTCACTGATATTATCGCAGGGCAGCATTATAATGATTTTTTGTTTTATTTGCGGGTCATCCCCCATTTTTTTTACGATATCCAGACCGTTTGAATCGGGCAGAATCATGTCAAGTAGTATCAGGGGCAGGGAGTTCGAGGTGTCTTTGATTTTCTTTAACTGTTGCAGGGCTGTAGCTTCATTATCGGCAGTGGTAACGGCCAGTCCCCAGCTCTCCAGTAACTCGGTTAGCATGAGCCGGTTGGTAGTGTTATCATCGACTATCAGTACTTGGGTGCCTTGGAATTTTATTATCTCCGGCGGGATTATATCCGTTGATAGGCCCGAAGAGCTCTTTTTGAACCCGACGACGAAATGGAATGCGCTCCCCTGGCCCGGCTGGCTTTCCAGCCAGATATGCCCCTGCATCATAGAGACCAGCTGCCGGCAAATGGCCAGCCCGAGGCCGGTACCGCCGTATTTGGAGCCGTTGCCCTGTACAAATGCATTGAAAAGGAGCTTTTGCTTGTCCTCCGGTATGCCGATACCGGTATCCCTTATCGTAAAGTGAAGTTCGACATGGTTATCGCTTTCGTTTTCGATGGTGATACCAGCAGACACCTCACCGCTCTGGGTAAACTTGACACCGTTACCGAGCAGGTTGACAAGCGTTTGCCGCAGTCGCCCGCCGTCACCTACCAGTTTTCTTGGTACCTGGGGCGGGATATGGCAGATGAGTTCAATTCTTTTCTTCTGGGCGGACAGGGCCATCGGCTGAAGCGCTTCTTCGACGATGGTCTGGAGGTCGAAGTCCATTTCTTCAAGGACAAGCTGGCCGGCTTCAATCTTGGAAAAGTCGAGGATATCGTTAATGATTCCGAGCAGTGACTCGGCCGAAGCGATGGCCATGTTGCCATACTGGCGCTGCTCTTCCTTGAGTTCGCCGTCGAGCATCAGGTTGAGTGTACCGATAACGCCATGGATGGGGGTCCGGATTTCGTGGCTCATGTGGGCCAAGAAATCGCTCTTGGCGCGGTTGGCGCCTTCGGCGGCGTTTTTAGCCTGGATGAGCTCCCTTTCAATGCGCTTTCTTTCTTCCAGTTCGGCTTCCAGTTGCTCATTGAGCGAGCTTAATTCGACTGTCCTCTTCTGGACGAGTTCTTCCAGGTGGCTGCGGTAATCCAGCAGTTCCTGCTCCATGCTTTTGCGCTCGGTGATATCGGTGATGACCACGATGCGGCATGGCTCGCCGCCGATGTTGATGACCTCGGCCGAGGACAGGCCGATACGTATCTCACCTGATTTCATGCGTGAGCTGAACTCCTGGTTATACACCCGGCCATCTTTCTTTAACGTGTCCATCCATTGTTTCAGTTCTTCCTGTTTTACCCAGAGGTTAAGGTCGGCGGCAGAACGGCCGATAATTTCATTACGAGGATAACCGGTAAAGCGGGAGAAGCTCTCGTTGGCCTCAAGAAAGCGGTTATCCTTAAGGGAAGTGATGCAGATGGCGCTACCGGCGGCGCTGAAGGCCTTGGAGAATTTCTCCTCTGAATCCTTCAGCGCTTCCTCGGCTTTCTTCCGCTCGGTGATGTCAGTGATGACCACGATGCGGCAGGATTTGCCTTTGATATTAATTATCTCCGCCGAGCCCAGGCCGACGCGTATCTCACCGGACTTCATACGGGAGTGGAACTCCATGTTGTGGAACTTGCCTTCTTCCTTGAGTTTTATTTGTAATTGCTTTAGTTCCTCGTCATCAACCCAGAGGTCTAGTTCGGCGGCAGTGCGGCCGATGACCTCCTCGCGGGAATAGCCGGTGAAACGGGTATAGCTTTCATTGATTTCCAAGAACTCGTTGTCCGGCAGAGACGTGATGCAGATAGCGTTGCCACTGACATTGAAGGCTCTGGAGAACTTTTCCTCTGAGTCCCGAAGCGCTTCCTCGGCCCGTTTGCGCCCGGACATATCCCGGAAAACCCCCTGGATAATGTTCCTGTCTCCCAGTTTGACCACGCTGGCCGAGACACTGGCCGGGATGCGGGCACCATCGGCCCGCTGGATTATCGAGTCATCCGCCAGGATGAGCCCTTTCTCCACATGCTCCCGGAAGACCTGTTTGAAATCCTCGGCCATTTCCAGGGGGTGGAGCAGGGTCATATGCTGGCCGATGATCTGGCCCTTGGGCCGGCCGAGCATATCGCAGCCAGCCGGGTTGATATCCACCAGGATGCCGGTATCCGCATCGGCCAGGATGACAGCGTCTATAGCGTGCTCGAAGAGGTTGCGGAACTTCTCTTCCGATTCCCGCAGGGATTGCTCAGTTTTCTTACGTTCGGTGATGTCTTGAATGACGACAATATTGTGCTGTTCACCACCGGTAATGATTGGCTCGGCGGAAAAAAGACAGGTACGAATCTGGCCTGACTTCGTACGGAAAGCAAATTCCTCATGGTCGAGGCGGCCGTTTTCTTTGAGCAACATTAGAGACCTGCCCCGGTCTTCCGGATTGGGCCACATCTTTAGTTCGTCGGGATTATGACCGATAAGTTCTTCCCGGGAGTAGCCGCAGAATTTGACGTAGTTGTCATTAACCGCTATGAAAAGGCCGCCCTTTGATGATAAGATACACATGGCATCGGAGGCGGCACTAAAGGCTTTGGAGAATTTCTCCTCCGACTCCCGCAGGGATTCCAGAAGCTGCTTGCGTTTGGTGATATCCACCGACATCACCAGCAAACAGTCTTCACCCCTGATGACAATGTGCTCGGCGGATAGTAATACGGGGTGAACCTCTCCTGACTTCACACGGAAATTGAATTCTTCGTTGGTGATACGGCCTTGCTCTTTTAATAATTTTAGCATGCGTTCGCGGTCTTCCAGGTTAACCCAGATGTTGAGTTCGGTCACCTTTCGGCCGATGATATCTTCACGCGTGTAACCCGTAAGAATGGTATAGCTGTCATTTATCTCGATAATCGCGTTATCTCTCAATCTGGTTATAGATAAAGCCATCGGAATATGAGAAAAGATACTGGACAACTTTTCTTCGGATTCTTTTAACGCCTGCTGTATCTGTTTGCTGATATCTCCAGAAGCAACAGCTACGTCCAGTATTTCCTTTTCCCCATTGTTATTTTTTCTTTTTACACTCCGAACGATGGAAGGGAGGTGGGTACCTGTTTCCGGAGGTGATGGCGGAGGCATGACCGGAGTTCGGCTGACGGAACCGGTAAAATGGGATACGTCTTCCGTTTTAAACCTGACATTGCCCTTGGTGCCCAGGCGGTATGACTTCAACTGCCCCAGTTTTTCCCACTTCCTGACCGTGGTCGGATGGACATGGAGAACGTAGGCCACTTCATCTACGGTCAACATCCTGTTTAACGGTTTATTTATATTTGAATTTACCTTCATGAGGGCTCCTTTTCTTACCTGGATATCATTGCCGTGTTTTTTGCTAATTTAACTATAAACCTTATATATCGATATAGCGTGGGTACTGCCTTCCTATTCTCGATAAAGTTATCTCTCATACCACGTAAATTGGTAGGAAATTTGGTAAGAAATGCATCTGGCTTAAGTGTTGACTATGTCATATGAGTGTTTTTATGGAAAAATGTATTTCTGTTGATTAAGGCGATAAAACATTAGAATTTATAAACGAGTGAATTATTTCACACTAAAATATATTAATGCATATTGACACTAACTATTTGATATTTTAAAATTATAAATGAAAAACGTTTTCAATTGGATATTTACAATGAATAAGGATAGTATAGCCGAAATATTACGGAAAAACGCCTATAAATTAACGCCGCAGCGGCGGGCAGTTCTCGAGGTGATTAACAGCGGCCGTGACCATCTGACACCGTTAGCGATCTACCAGCGCGTGAGAAAGAAGTACCCCGCCATCGGCCTGGTAACCGTCTACCGTACTCTGGAAATCCTGGCGGACCTTAACCTGGTATGCCGAATATATACCGGGGAAAACTGCCGTAGCTATTTGATGAGGAGACCAGGTGGACATCACCATCATATGGTATGCCTGTCCTGCGGTACCGTCATCGATTTCACCAAATGTAATCTCCGGAAACTTGAGCAGCGGCTAGCGCAGGAAACGGGTTTTGAAATAAAAGGTCACTTACTTGAGTTTAACGGGTATTGCCGGGACTGCTTGGTCAAAAGAAGAAATTCCAGATAGAAGAAAGCAGGTTAAGTGACCATGGGTGTCTGGGCGTATACTTTCATCAGTGTGATTATCGTTAGTATAATTTCACTGATAGGCGTATTTTTTCTTTCTCTTAATGAGTCACGGCTCCGCAAGATGCTGCTTTTTCTGGTGAGCCTGGCTGTGGGTGGCTTATTCGGCGATGCAGTTATTCACCTGATACCGGAGTCTTTCGAACAGATTAATGGCAAGTTAACGGCTCCTATACTGCTGCTAGCGGGGATTCTGCTATTTTTCGTCGTAGAAAAGGTAATACGCTGGCGTCATTGCCACGTACCGACCTCCGAACATCATCTTCACCCGGTCGTGACCCTGAACATCATTGGTGACGGTGTGCATAACCTCATCGATGGCATGCTTATAGGTGCTAGCTACCTGGTGAGCCTACCGATAGGCATTACCACCACGCTGGCCGTTATCCTGCATGAGATACCACAAGAAATAGGAGATTTCGGTATACTGGTTCACGGCGGACTTACCGTAAAAAAAGCCCTCCTGTTTAATTTCGCTTCCGCTCTGACGGCGGTCCTGGGCGGGCTTATCATTCTGGTGATAGGTCCTCACGTGGAAAATGTCGCCCTGTATATGCTGCCCATCACCGCCGGTGGTTTTATCTACATCGCCGCGGCCGACCTCATTCCGGAGCTGCATGTTGAATGCGGGCTGTCAATTTCCATCCGGCAGATCTTGTTCGTCGCCCTGGGCATCGGGCTGATGGCCCTCATGGTTTTGCTGGAATAGGGTCGGGGGACTCCTCCGGCCTGCCAGTGTTGACCGTTCCCGGATAGTCGGGCCGCCGCGGGGGCTAATGCCGACGAGTAGTTATAATTTTCATTCTGGCGAAGGCCGGAATCCATTTTCTACGCTTTGACCTACTTTTCCAGGGTTTCGAGTTTTACCTCAAGTTCCTTAATGTTTAGGCTAGGTCTTCTTGTTATTCTCTTTGTATAATCGACCGCTCGGGGAAGCGGGCCTGGGCATCGAACCCCCAGCCCTCTTTGAGCGTGCCCGCGCCGAGCATAATCGCCATCTCGATATGCGGCTTCCGGAAGTTATGCCAGATAAGCGGGCCGTGCTTCATGCCCCTGGGAATAAAAACGCCAAAGCTGGTATCGAATTTGAGGTGGTCGCCGCCGACGCCGAAGGTCATGTCCGCGCCCAGGTCTTCCGGGTTCTCGGGGTCGCCGCCGATGTGCAACACTATCTCATCGAAGTTATCGTGTTTCATTTCTTGGATGGTATCGGTGACGTTATATATCCAGCCGAACTCGATATAGTATTTGACGCCGGGTATCTGGACGCCGCTCATATAGGTCATGGTGGGGCTCTGCCGGCCCTGGCCGGAAAGCGCCCCCGGGGACTCGCGCAGGGGACTCCGTATCACGTACTGCTCGTAGTCGAATTTCTTCGTTTTCCGGGGCTGTGTTTTCTTGGCTTCCGTGATGCCGCTCTGGCCCCAGCCTTTCCCGGGGTCGCCGGTGCCGAGCATCATGGCCATCTCGATGTGGGAGAACTCGAACTTCTTCCAGGTAAGCGGGCCGTGCGACACCCCGGCGGGGATGAAGATGCCCGTGGTGGTGTTGAAGGTAACCGGTTGGCCGCCGACGTAGAACTCGATTTCCCCACCCAACACCTGGGGCAGTTCCGGGTTGCCGCCCCAGTGCAGGACGATTTCATCATAGGTGTGGACATGTTCGTGAATGTGGGGGTTGGGGCGGGGCATTTCCCATATCCAACCCAGCTCAATGTAATAATTGGCTTCGGGCACCTGCTGGCTGCTCATAAAGGTCATCGTGGGGCTCTGGCGTCCCTGGTAGCCGGCGCCGGCCTCGTAAATGGGCTTCCTGACGACGTATCTTTCATACTGGCTTTTTGCCATTGAGCTGCCTCCTTATCATCACAATTTGTGCCTATCATACTTTAAGGTAAAGTGAAGTGTCAAAAACGGCGCAGAAGAATTTTGTCAGGAGCGGAGAATTTCCGGGCCGGGTCCGTTATACCGGTGCTACTACCGTCAGCGTGGTGCCTTTGCCGGGCTCTGATTGTACCGAAAGCGTCCCGCCCACCAGTTGAGCGCGCTCCTGCATACCGGCCAGTCCCAGCTTGCCGTACTTGGCCAGGTCGCCAACCTTATCGGGCAGCGTAAAGCCTTTGCCGTTATCGCTCACGCTGACCCTGGTCCTTTTGTCAAACCACTCGATGTTTATCTCCGCGCTGGTAGCTCTAGAATGACGCCAGACGTTTCTCAAGGCCTCCTGGATGATGCGGAAAAGCGTGATGGCCACTTCCTCCGGCAGGCGGTGTTCTTGACCCGTCACGTTGACTTTAGTGGCGACGCCGGAGTATTTAGATACCTCTTCGGCGTACCACCGTATCGCTGGCAGCAGTCCCAGGCGGTCAATCGCGGCTGGCCGCAGGTCCTGGCTCAAGCGGCGGACTCCCTGCACGATGTTATCGGTCTGCTGCCAGAGTTCTTCCAGGCGGAGGCGGGTTGGCTCGGGGAGGCTCTTTTCTGTAGCCAGGGCATCCAGCTGCCGTGATAGTACCACCAGCGCCTGGATGGTATCATCGTGCAGCTCATGGGAAATACGCTTCCTTTCTTCCTCCTGTGCCCGCGTGGCCTGCTGGAGGTAGAAACGGAGGTTCTCACCCATCCGCTTCTGTTCACTGATGTCCCTGGCGACGTGCTGAAAGGCGACCGGCTTACCTTTTTCGGTGACCAGGCTGGTAGCTATCTCGATGGTTATTTCGGTGCCGTCACGGCGGAAGACGCGTTGCTCGTAAGGTTGTTCCACCGGCTCATTATTCAGTATTTTTTTCCTTATCTGGTGGGCCAGGTTAAGGCTTTCCTCCGATAGGAAACTCTTGACATTCATCTGGCACAATTCTGCCAGGCTGTATCCCGTCATTTTTTCCGCTGCCTTGTTGGCGGTGGTGAAGTTGCCTTCGAGGTCGTGCAACCAGATGCCATCGTGCGCGTTCTCGAAAAGCTGGCGATATCTTTCCTCGGAAGTCAGCAACTCCTGGTGAGTGGTTTCCAGCTTGCGGCGGTATTCCCTTTCGCGGCGGAGCGAGGCGAAGCTGATGGCCAGTACGTTGCCCAGGATAAAAACAGCGCCGGTTTCAAAGAGGGCATCCCGCTCGAAGTGCGAGAGGATAATATCTCGCGGCAGCATGGCGGCCAGGGACACCAGAGAGGTGACAAAGGCCCCTCTCCAGCCGAAGATAAAACCTGCCCAGACGATGGGCGCCAGATAAAGGATTCTTTCAAAGGCGTGTCTTTCCAGGTCGAGGCTGGTGAAAATGGCCACGATGAATGGCGGGTGCTTCAATGCTTCGCTATAGTGGGGCAGCGTAATCAATGCCAGTATGGCTACAATGAACCAGAATCCTGGCTTGCGTAGCAGCTTTAACAACCAGCCCAGTGAAAAATAGCGAGATGCTCCCATTTACCGGTCGGTCTTTCCATGGTCTCATTCAGGGGATATCTTCCAGGGTAACCCAGCCTTCTTTAAGAGCGTGCACCACGGCCTCTGTCCGGGAGCTTACCTGTAGCTTGTTGAAGATGTGCCCCAGGTGTGCCTGGACGGTGCGCAGGCTAAGGAACAGCTTATCGGCGATTTGCTGGTTGCTCAAACCGCCTGTCGCCAGCCGCAGTACCTCAATCTCTCTATCGCTTAAGATTTCGGCGGTCTGCGGGGGGGACGGTCTGCCCGGGGTCGGCACGAAGCGGTTGAGTACTTTGCGGGCAATGGCCGGGTGCAGGACAGATTCGCCGGCATGGACCTGGCGTACCGCCTCGATAAGTTCTCTTCCCCGAACGCTCTTCAGCAGATAGCCGGCGGCACCTGCTTCCAGGAGGCTGAAAACGAACTGGTCATCGTCATAGGCGGAAAGAATCAGTATGGCTACCGAGGGATAAAGCGATTTAATCTGTCTGGTAGCTTCGATGCCGTCCATTCCCGGCATGGCGATGTCGATGATCGCCACGTCCGGTTTGGAACTCCCGGCCAGTTTCACGGCTTCGGTGCCATCGGCAGCCTCGGCTACCACTTCCATATCGGCTTCCTGTTCCAGAATCCGCCGGGTGCCGTCGCGTACTACGGCATGGTCATCAGCGATTAACACCTTTATTTTGTTCATAGGCCTGCACCCTCTCTTGATTATATCTATCATACACCTTGCGTGCCAAGTCCTCAAACCCTGAAAAGACCTAATCCCATCGCGCAAAACGGTAGGTATAAATACTTAATATGAGGAAAATTGAAATAGGTATCAATACGGAAGTCCCGCTTTCTGTCATGATGTTAAACTGATAATGGTTGTTAGAACGGCATAAGGATTTATAGAAGGAGAATTGAGTTAGTCATGCAGTGGGAGTTCATTGTCGCGCTGGTAATCGCCATACCCATTATCCTGTTTCCGGCAGCGTATGTCTGGTATCTTAATATCGGTGGCATCTTTAGCTCGGTCAAGGAAGCCAAAGCCAGGCGGTTGGCCCGCGAAAAAGCAACTAGCGATAAAGTTGACATAACCGAATAATAATTCTTGGCGCATAGGTAATACGAAGGGAGGAGGGGAGTAAAATGGAGTGGCAGATTGTCGTCGCATTGGTGGTGGCCATACCGATTATCCTGTTTCCGGTAGCGTTCGTCTGGTATTTGAATGTCGGCGGTATCTACGCGGCGATAAAAGAAGCCAGGGCTAGGCGAGCGGCTGCTCATGAGAAAGAGAAGAAGGTGCCTGTAGAAACAAAGTAATCTCCTATCTGGGTAAAATGAAATTATCTGGGCCAACCGGGAAAAGGGGAGGCGACAGAGAGTGTTTGCTCTCTGCTAGCCTCTTTTTTTATTTTGATATATGATATGTGCAGGAAGGGATATGACCTCAATCTCATTCCGGCACGAAAGGATAGAGCCATCACGTAACTTTCCTGTTGAAAAGAGGAGGGTATAAGATGGGATTTGCCGTGCTGTATGATGCTAACAGGTGCACCGCCTGCCGGGGTTGCCAGGCAGCCTGCAAACAATGGAACATGAATGATGAGGAAATACCCAGCGTGGAAAACGAAGGAAAACCACCAAACACCGGAAGCTATGAAAACCCGCCCCACCTATCCGCCCAAACGTTTACCAAAATACGGTTCACCGAGGTGGAGTCCGAAGGAAAATTCCAGTGGGTCTTTTTCAAGCAGCAATGCATGCATTGTGAACACCCGGCCTGCGTCACCGCCTGCCCGGTGTCCGCATTACAGAAAACGCCGGAGGGCCCGGTGGTCTATGACGAGGGCAGGTGCATCGGTTGCCGTTACTGCATGGTGGCCTGCCCCTTCGGTATACCCACCTTTCAATGGGATAAACCGATACCCTGGATCCGTAAATGTACCTTCTGTGCCGACCGCTTGAATGCCGGTCTGGAGCCTGCCTGTGTTAAGACCTGTCCCACGGATGCGCTCATACTGGGGCAGCGCGAGGAGCTTCTCACCGAGGCCAGAAGGCGTATTGCCGCTGAACCCGGGAAATATGTGAACCATATCTACGGTGAAAAAGAGGTTGGAGGCACATCATGGCTGTATCTTTCACCGGTACCCTTCGAGAAGCTCGGGCTGCCGGTGCTCGGCGAGGAGCCGGTGACGGTGGATGTCGAGAGGGCCATGGGGGCAGTACCGCCGGTGCTTCTGGGGGTGGCGGCGGCCATGACCGGTATTTACTGGATCATGAAACGGCGTGACCGGAATAAGGAACAGAATGCCGATAAAGAGAAGACGGAGGTGACCAAATGAACCTCACAAAACGTTCGTTCCCCATCGGCCATGCCATCCTGACGATTATAGTAATCCTGGGACTGGGGGTAATGATTTACCGGTATCTTAACGGCATCGGCGCGATAAGTAACCTTAGCGACGGCCGCCCCTGGGGTCTCTGGATAAGCTTCGACCTCTATTGCGGGGTAGCTTTAGCGGCAGGCGGTTTTACCCTGGCCGGCGCCGTCTACGTTTTCCGCCTGGAAAAATATCATCCTGTGGTCAGGCCGGCCGTGCTGACCGCCTTCCTGGGCTACCTGCTGGTGATACTGGCCCTGCTGGTGGACGTCGGACAACCCTGGTATCTCTGGCATATCATCCCCTTCCCGAATATCCATTCGCCCCTCTTCGAAGTCGGTGTGTGCGTGATGACTTATACCGCGGTCCTGGCCCTGGAGTTCAGCCCGGTTGTCTTTGAAAGATTTAACTGGCATATCCCCCTGCGTGTTATCCGGGCGATACAGATACCGCTGGTCATTGCCGGCGTCGTCCTTTCCACTCTGCACCAGTCATCGCTGGGGTCAATGCTGATAATGATGCCGTATACTTTGCATCCCCTGTGGTTTTCACCGGTATTGCCCATACTTTTCCTGACCTCGGCTATCGCCGTTGGCCCGGCCATGGTTATCTTTGAATCGACCTTGAGCACCAGGGTCTTCGGCCACAAACTGGACATCGGCGTATTAAGTGGCCTGGCCAAAGCGATTCCTATCATCTTGGGGATTTACCTGCTGCTGAAATTGATGGACCTGGCAGTTGCGGGGGAATTAGGCCTGATTTTTACCGCTTACCCGCAGAACCTGCTCTGGTGGGCGGAAATCATCATCGGCGTTGTCTCGCCAATCATCCTTTTCGCCATCCCGGAGCTAAGGCTGAACCGTAACGCTGTATTCTGGACAGCCGTGCTGGTCGTCATCGGGCTGGTGATTAACCGCTTCAATGTGAGCATGCTAGCCCTGGATATGCGGGCGGGTTATACTTACTTCCCGCACTGGATGGAGTTCGCCATTTCCGCTGGATTGGTCGCTGATGCGCTCCTGGTCATCTGGCTGGCGCACCGGTTCCTGCCGATTGCCCATCACGATGAATCTGTCTCCGAGAAGGTGTCATGAAAAAACCCGGCATCCAGCCGCTCATCATACTGCTGCTCCTGGCTTTCGGCACGCTGTTTTATTATTTCGGAGAGCTGGTAAACTGGGCAGCCTGGGATACGCTGCGCCTTAATTTCTTTTACGGTATTCATGATGTGCACCGTCTGGTGTTCCTGGCGCCGATAAGCTATGCCGGCTATACCGCCGGCAGAAAAGGCGCCATAATCGTGACTCTGGTGAGTTTACTCATCTTCCTGCCGCGTGCCTTTTTCATCTCGCCATATCCCGACCCTCTGTTGAGGATGATAATATTTGTCATCTTTGCCGGCGTCATCGGCTGGCTCGTCGGCGCCTTAAGGGAACAGGCATTAAAGTCGCGGCGTCTGGAAAAAACGATGATAGAACAGAGAGACAGGATGTTTAAGATCATCGATAACATGGCCGATGGCGTCGTGATTACCGGGCCGGACTATATAATAAGGTTTATGAATTCTCGCCTGACCCGCGAAATGGGGGAAGGTACCGGCCTGGCGTGTTTTGAATATCTGCACCACCTCAAGGAGCCCTGCCAGGAATGTAAAATCCAGTCTGCGATTAAGGAGCGGCAGATCTGCCGGTGGCAGTGCCAGTTCTATGACGGCAGCGTCCATGAAGTAATTGCTGCCCCTTATACCGATACCGATGGTACGGCCTGCCAGATATCCATTCTCCGGGATATAGCACAGCGTGAAGCTGCGTAAAAACGCCGCACGATATCACCGGGTGGTTTTTCATTGTCCTTTTTTATATGCTGTATAATACGATGTAATATACCAGAGCAGTAACATATGACTTTAGATTGGATAGTCAGGATTGTCCTGTTTGGCATCGTACACTGGATACTGGCCGTAATTTTGCTCCAGGATTTAGCTACCAGACGGAAAGTCTTCGGCGGGCGAAAGGCGCCGTGGGCCATTATCATCCTGATAATCCCTTCCTTCGGCTCGATATTGTATTTACTGTTCCATCCCCGGATTCTGGCCCCTCATGATGAAGACCGACCCCCTGATTAATTCAAATAACGGGTTTATCCCGGGCGTTGCAGCAGGGCAGGGGGCCATGCCATTATTACCAGGGATTTTCTCTTTCTTTCAGGGTGGAGATGAGGTGGTCCAGGGTGATGGCCGTCAGGGTAAGGGTCTGCATGGTACCCTTGGCGCTCAAGCGGATGGCCAGCTTGGCTACGGCCTCGTTGCTGGGCGCTTCGAGAATATTGACGAAGTCGTACTGGCCGAGCAGGGCGTACTGGCTTAATATTTTGACCCCCATAAACTCCACTTCTTTGTTGATTTCCTTGAGAATTTCCGGGTCTTCCTGAAGGGCTTTTCTCCCGGCGTCGGTCAGAGTCGTCAGCATAAGATAGACAGACATGGTTGCCTCCTCACGGCGTATTATCTGGAATCTATTATGAGACCATGGCGATACCGTTTGTCAACATTATGCTATAATGGAGCGTAATTAATGAAATAAGGGAAATTGGTGTAATGACGAATCGTGAAAAACAGCCATCTGATATGATACCCTGGCTCAAAGAAAAGGAAGCCGGGGAGCCGATAGCCTCGTTCCTGAAGATGAAGCTGCTGGAACTGACGCCGGGCTGCGCCAGAGTAACCATGAAAATAACACCCGACCACATGAACTTCAATGGGATGGTCTTCGGGGGAATCGTGATGGCGCTGGCGGACCAGGCGTTCGCCTATGCCACGAACTCACTGGCCAGTCCGAGCATAGCCACGCAGTTCAACATCCACCTGATTTCCGGCGCCGGTGTCGGTGATGAACTGACCGCCGAATGCCGGGTGGTCAAGAGCGGCCGGCGCATCGGTGTCTCCGAAATGACGGTGACCGACCAGGCCGGCAAACTCATCGCCAAGGCGACGGGGACTACGGTAGTCACGGGGTGAAGTTGCTCAAACATTGTCAAGAGAATTATAATATAAATATTATACCGAAAAATAACACTTGACAATATAATAAAAATATTATAAAATGAATCAGGTAAGCGTTATCTACGATTACGTTGATATTAACGCCGTTAATATCATTAAAACTTGGTTTGACCAGCTAGTACCCAAGGCAAAGGCTAAGCTTAATGCGAGGTTAAACGCCCTAGAACAGATAAACCGAACAGAGTGGAGTACTCTTGGAACAGAAGTGCTGAAAGGCGATAAAGATGGCTTGATTGCTGTGAGGGTAGAGTATCAGGGAGTCCAATACAGGCTACTTGGATATGATGGCCCACTTCGGGGAGAATTCACACTTCTAACATGTGGCACAGAACGAAACAATAAATACATACCTTTGGATATAGGAAGAAAATCGTTCGAGAGAAAAAATGCAGTTGAGGCAAATCCCATCATTAGGAGAATTCGCCATGACTTCGGATAAGGAAAAACAGATAAGAGACAGCCTTACAAGCAAGGAATATCGTGAGGCACTCGCCGTTGAACACGTTAACACTACTCTTGCCATTCAAATTCGTAACATGCGTGAAAATCGAAAATGGAAACAGAGTGAAATTGCAACTCGCTTAGGTAAACATCAAGAGACGATTTCGCAATGGGAGAATCCGGACTATGGCCGACATAGTATAACGACTCTCAAGGCATTAGCGGCAGCCTTCGATGTGGCTTTACTTGTCAAATTCATACCATTTAGCGAGTTGGTAAGTGATATGGTGAATCTTTCTGCAACTCGCTTGTCTCCGCCGAGCTTTAGCGAAGAACAGTACCGTGTCGCAACATCGGTTTCGGCGGCTTCTACTCCTATGAATGATACAAAAGATGTAGATGCAAATAGTCTGAGCGATTTCGTTAATACATTAGTCCCAGATACATTCCCGTCCACTGCTGCAATAAACTCAAAGGAGCTAATACATGCGTAAAGAGTTACGGCAACGTCTTGCAAAGGAATATCGCTATGCTGTAAATAGAATGCAGGAAGAAACACAGCCAGCAAAAAAGCTATTCTATTTCACTGTTATTTTTGGAGAGGCGCAGCGTGTACTTAATTGGGAATGGAACCGCGACCTAGTGCTCATACACATGGTTACCCAGCACGTCCATACGCAAGTCAATACCACGATGCAAACACCTGCGCTTGGGCAGGTAATCCCCATTGACTGGGCAATCGTTTATGATAAGCTGACCCAAGTTGCTTCCGACCTTGCCGCCTGCTTTGAGAAAGCAGAGAATGAAGATAGTAAAGAAGAACTGTATCAAATATTAGGGCATTTCGCTGAAATCGCCTATGTCGTTTCAGGGAATGGCAGTTACCTGCACGAGAAAGGGTTGTTTAAGCTTTAGTCTTCCAGCGTGCTTAAGCGGCTTTCTTAGCTATCTCTGATCGTTGCTCCGGCATTAGCTTTTCTACCCTAACTTTACCACCGTAACTTTACCTTATTTTATTGACAGATTCGTTCGCCATATGGTAAGCTAGGCCGTTGTTATTTGTAGCTGGAACAAGCGTTAAAATGTCGTTCATAATATACAAGCTGGAGAAACAGAAGTTCATCTTTACCGGGCGCACGGACAGGTGCGCGCGGGAGGTGAAAAGGACAATATCTGAATAATTAAATATAATCAAGGCTGTTATTTATTTTAATAAAATTACCTCCCGCACGGGAGGTAATTCAATTTTACAAGGATGAAGGTGGCCGCTACCGGCATGGAAAAAAGAGAAACAATCCCGCAAATTATAAAAAGCAACGTGGCTAAATGGGGCTCACGCACTGCCATGTCCATGAAGATGTTCGGCGTCTGGCATAGCTATAGCTGGCGGGACTACTACGAGAAGGTGAGACACTTCTCGCTGGGGATGGTCAGCCTGGGGCTGCGGCGCGGCGATGTCGTTGGTATTATCGGGGACAATGAGCCGCAGTGGTTCTGGGGGGAGTTCGCGGTGCAGGCCGCCGGCGGTATTGCCACCGGTATTTTCGTTGATTCGATTCCGTCCGAGGTCAAATACATCGTCGAGCACTCCGATGCCAGGTTCGTTATCGTCAACGACCAGGAGCAGACGGACAAGCTCCTGGAAATCAAAGACGAATTGCCTCTGCTGAAAAAGGTCATTTACTGGGACCCAAAAGGGATGCGTAACTATGACGAACCTATCCTCATCAGCTTCGATGAAGTTATCGATATGGGCCGCGAATATGAAAAGAGCCATACCGGTTTTTTCGAAAACAGCATCGACGAGGGCAAGGGCGATGACGTCGCCTTCGTCTACTATACCTCCGGGACGACCGGCCTGCCCAAGGGGGCCATCCTGACCCACCGCGCCCTGATTACCACCGCCCAGGGTTTTATCGACCGCTACCCGATGGACGAGAACGACGACCTGATATCCAACTTCCCGGCGGCTTGGGTGGGGGACAGCTTCTTTGCCACCATTCCCCATCTGTTGACCGGCGCCAGGCTCAACTTCCCCGAGGAGCCGGAGACCATCGCCGAGGACACTCGGGAGGTCGGCCCGGACTTTGTGATCTACGGCCCGCGGCAGTGGGAGGGGCTGGTCAGCGAAATCCAGGTGAAGATACTGGATGCCAACCCCCTGAAACGCTTTGTTTATAATCTCTTCCTGCCGGTGGGACATAAAATCGCCGATATGAAATTTGAAGGCAAAACACCTAGCATCTTCTGGCGTATCCTCTATGGTATCGCCTATCTGGCCCTGTTCCGGCCGCTGAAAGACCGGCTGGGATTGAACGAGGTCAGGTTCGCCGTGACGGGGAGCTCGGTGTTGAGCCTGGATACCTTCCGCCTGATCCATGCCATCGGCGTTGAGCTGCGGCAATGCTATGCCAGCACCGAGGCAGGCTTCATCTCTTCCCACGGCAAGGGGGACATCAAGTTCGAGAGCGTGGGACGGCCGGCGCTGGGCACGTCGTTGCGGATAACTGCCGAAGGCGAACTCCTCGTCAACAGCGACTGCATGTTCATGGGCTACCATAAAAACCCGGAGAAGACGGCCGTCACGCTGATAGATGGCTGGTGCCATACCGGCGACGCCGTCAACATCAACGAGCAGGGACACCTGATATTCATGGACCGGCTGGAGCACATGGGGCAGTTGAAGACCGGCGCCAAATACGCCCCGCAGTATATCGAGGGGCGGCTCCGGTTCAGCCCTTATATCAAGGATGCCATGGTCATCGGCGGTAAAGATAAGGAATACGTCTCGGCCATCATCAATATCGACTTCGCCATGGTGGGGAAATGGGCGGAACGCCGCCGCATCCCGTACACCACCTTCGTCGACCTGTCCCAGAAGAAAGAGGTGGCCGACCTGGTGCGGCAGGACCTGGAGCGGGTCAACGGCTATCTGCCGGAAACGTCCCGCGTCCGGAAATTCGTGCTGCTGCACAAAGAGTTCGACCCGGACGAAGCCGAACTGACGCGAACACGGAAATTGCGCCGGGAGTTCATGGAGCAGCGCTACAAAGAGATGATTGACGCCATGTACGGCGATAAAGAGGCCGTCAACGTGCAGGCGCCGGTGACCTACCGTGACGGCCGGAAAGGCGTGGTGACCACCGGCATCAAGGTGCGGGAAATATTGAAGGGAATGCATAACTGATGGCGGAATTTCTCCAGTTCGTGATTACCGGTATCTCGGTGGGCATGGTCTATGCCCTGATTGCGCTGGGCTTTGTCCTTATCTGGAAATCAAGCAGCGTAGCCAACCTGGCGCTGGGACAGATTGTGCTCCTGTCCTCATGGTTCACCTACTCGATGCTGGCACAAGCAGATTTGCCTATGTATCTCGCCTTCCCGATTGTTATTATCTTCGCCCTGTTCCTGGGCTGGGTCATCGAGCGATTCGCTTTGCGGCCGCTCATCGCGCAGCCCATCCTCTCGCTGATTACCGTGACGCTGGGCATCGGCTATTTCATCGAAGGCGTCATCACCTTCATCTGGCCGTGGAGCGTGGACGCCCTGCCCCGCCTTTTCCCCCAGAAAGTCGTCCACCTCGGGCCGGCGGTCATTTCCCAGGAATATATCTTGGTCATCGGCATCTGCCTGTTGATTTTTATCCTGCTGACCCTTTTCTTCCGCTACCACCGGATGGGCATCGCCATGCGCGCCACCGCCGACGACCAGATGGCGGTCCAGGCATGTGGCATCGCCGTGACCCGGGTATTTTCGACGTCCTGGATGTTCGCCTGCGTGGTGGCGGCCATCGGCGGTATCCTGATTTCGAGCATCGGCGGCATCACCCAAGGTTTAATTGAAACCGGTCTCAAGTCCTTCTCCGTGGTGATTCTGGGCGGGCTGGACTCCTTCGGCGGTGCCATCATCGCCGGGCCGATTATCGGCCTGGCGGAGAACCTCGGCGGCGGTTACCTGACGCCTTATCTCTGGTCCGGGGTCAAGGATATCATCCCCTTCGTCATTATCATCATCGTCATGGTTATCAAGCCTTACGGGCTTTTCGGCGAGGAACGGATAGAGAGGATATAGCCTGATGAGTCTACCTTGCGGCACACGCAACTATACTTATGCCGAGGACATGGCCACGATACGCACCCGGACCCACTGGGCGCTCTTTATCGGTTTTCTGGTGCTGCTTTTTACCGTACCGCTTTATTTCGGTAATTACTGGCTGGGTGTTTTCAATAAGATCGGGATAACTCTAATAGCGGCAGTGGGCCTGAACGTCCTGACCGGCTACTGCGGGCAACTTTCTATCGGACATGCGGGATTCATCGCCGTGGGGGCCTATACCGCTGCCATCCTGACCAACCGACTGGAGATGCCGTTCCTGGTGGGGCTTATCGGGGCGGGGGTAGTCTCCGGTCTCATCGGGCTGGTCTTCGGCCTGCCGTCGGTGCGGGTGAAGGGATTTTATCTGGCCATCACCACCATCGCCGCCCAGTTCATCATCATCTGGGTCATCAATCACTGGGGATATACCGGCGGTTTCCTGGGTATCAGGGTGCCCTATGCTTCTATATTCGGGTACGTGTTCCGCAGCGAATCGAGCCTGTTCTATCTTATCATTACCATCACCGTTATCTGCGTCTTTTTTGCCAAGAACCTGACGCGTACGAAGGTCGGCCGCGCCTTTATCGCCATCCGTGATAACGACCTGGCCGCGGAGGTCATGGGCGTCAACCTGCTCTACTACAAGATGATGGCGTTCTTCATCGGGTGTTTCTTCGCGGGCATCGCCGGGGCGCTGTTCGCCCACTGGATAGGCTTTCTCAACGCCGAGTATTTCAGCTTCACCGAGTCGATACTCTACGTGGGGATAATTATCATCGGCGGCCTGGGCACCAACATCGGCCCCATCCTGGGGGTGGTGTTTATCCGTATTCTCCAGGAGTTACTGACGGTGCAACTGGTGCCGTTCCTGGAAAACACCTTTACCGCCTTTCCTTCCGGTTTCGCTTCCGGTGTTACGCCGATGCTCTTCGGGCTGGTCATTGTCCTCTTTCTGATTCTCGAGCCGCGGGGACTGGCCCACCGCTGGGCACTTTTCAAGGCGGCCTACCGATTGTGGCCGTTTTCATATTAACATAAAGGGGGGAAAGTGTATGTAACTTGTGGCCGGTAACATGACAGCAAACCAAGAGAAAACACGGAGGAGGTCAGAATTGAAAAACAGGTTATTAATTATCGCAGTTATTATCTGCCTGGCGTTGCTGGTCAGCGCCCTGCCGGTGCTAACGTCCTGCGGCGGCGGCACTAAAGAAGGCAAGACCCTGAAAATAGGTATTACGACGCCGACGACGGGAAAAGCTGCCGAGAAAGGGCGTCCCATGGGAGACGCCAACCTGGATGCCATCAAGTATGTCAACGATGAGCTCGGCGGTGTTGAAGGTTATAAGGTTGAGGTGGTCTGGCGGGACAACGGCTATGATGCCGCCAAAGTAGCTACCATTGTCAAGAATTTCATGGATGAAGGCTGCCTGATGTTCGCCACCTCTTCATCAGCCATGATGACGGCTTCCATGGAAATCGCCAATCGTGCCGGTTTCCCCGGTCTGGCGGCTTTCTCGTCACCGATCATCTACCGGCCCCCGGAGCACATCTATGGCCAGCTTCCGGACTACGGTGATGACTTTTTAGCCTTCGCCAGGTACTACCTGGACAATATATGGAAGGGCAAGAGCGGCAAGCCGAAATTCGCCATTCATGCACTGAACAACTCCACCGGCAAGGGCGCCATCGACGCCGCACGGGCCTACGCTGATTCCATGGGTATCGAGATACTCTGGGACGGGCAGGTAGGCAAGGCCTTCGAGCACAAGGCCGACTCTACCTCGGAGATGGAGTCAATCACCCGTATCAAGGCGATGAACCCGGATGTACTCTATGTCTCCAGCACCCCGGCCCCCACCGCCCTCATCGTGAAAAATGCCGTCGAGCTGGGGTTGTATCCCGGCATCACCATTGCCTCCGGTCACGCCGGTTTTACGAAGGCCTTGCTTGATATCGCCGGAAGTAATGCCGAAGGTGTCTATGGGGTGTTCCCGACGGTAAGCTGGGGTGATGATGTCCCGGGTATGGCCAAGATGACGGAGTACTGCCAGAGAGAGCACTCGGCCGACTACGGCAACATGGACTACATCACCTCCTGGGCGCAGAGTCTTATCATGGTCGAAATTCTTAAGGTCGCCGTGAAAAACGCCAGCTATGATGCCCTGGCCAAAGGCGACGCCGATTCCTGGAAAGCCCTGGAAACCAAGGGCATCCAGAAATTAAAGGACTACGATGTCGACGGGCTGCATGGTCCGGTGACCTATACGCCCGGTGACAACCGCCTGGCCAAGTCGGTGCGCGTGTTCCAGGTCAAAGGCGGTAATATCACCGCTCTTACCGGCTGGATTGACGCGCCAGTGGTCAAGTACGAGGACTTCGACTGGTTCGGCAAATAGTAGGGTATTTTTTAGCCGTCATTCTGAAGGAGCGAAGCGACTGAATAATCCGCCCTCTGGTAGGGGGATTGCGGGCTCATCGCTTCGCTCGGAATGACGTCATAGAGCGGCCCAAGCGGAAGGATAATAGAGGATGCTCAAGCTGAATAATATAGAGGTCACCTATCTCAACGTTATCCGGGTGCTGCACGGTGTATCGCTGGCGGTGGAGGATGGTGCGATTATCGCCCTCCTCGGCGCCAACGGCGCCGGGAAAAGTACCACGCTCAAGGCTATTTCGGGGCTGCTCCGCACCGAGGAAGGCGAGGTCACCGACGGCAGCATCGAATGGAACGGCGAGCGCATCGACCGGAAGAACGCCGAGGAGATAGGCAAGCTGGGCATCATCCAGGCGCTGGAAGGGCGCCATGTCTTCGAACACCTGACCACCGAGGAAAACCTCATTGTGGGCGCCCATAACCGCCGCGACCGCCAGGCAATCAAACGTGACATGGAGGTGGTCTATAACTACTTCCCCCGCCTGAAAGAGCTGCGGCGCAATACGGCCGGCTACCTCTCCGGCGGCGAGCAGCAGATGCTCGTCATCGGGCGGGCGATGATGGCCACCCCCAAGCTGATGATGCTCGATGAACCATCTCTGGGACTGGCCCCTTTGCTCGTCGAAGAGATATATGATATCATCAAACGGTTCAATACCGAGCAAAAGACTTCCATCCTGCTGGTGGAGCAGAACGTCCGGATTGCCTTGAGTATCGCCAACTACGGCTATGTCATGGAAAACGGCCGGGTGGTGCTTGACGGCAGCGCCGATTTCTTGAAAAACAACGAGGATGTTAAGGAGTTTTACATCGGTCTCTCCGCACTGGGCACCAAGAAGAGCTACCGTGAGGTTAAGCACTACAAGAGGAGAAAGAGATGGCTGTAAGACCGGTGAAGGATGAGTTCTTTGACGAACTGGAGACGATGTCGGTGGGGGCCCGGGCGCCATACCAGAACCGGAAGCTGCGGGAGACTGTCCTTCATGCCTATCAGCACGCCCCCGCCGTAAAGAAGATATTTGATAAAGCCGGCGTCAGCCCCGACCAGGTCCGGACCGTCAAAGACCTGGAAAGGCTCCCTGTCATCAGGAAGACCGACCTCCTGGAGATGCAGAAGACCGAGCCTCCCTACGGCGGGGTGGCTGCCGTCCCGCTTAAGGATATTGAAAGGGTTTTTATCTCGCCCGGGCCGATATACGAAATCCAGCCTTCGAGTATTAAATGGTTCGCTAAGTCTTTCTGGGCGGCCGGGTTCAGAAAGGGTGATGTGGTCATCAATACCTTTACCTATCACCTTTCCCCGGCCGGTATCCTGTTCCACGAAGCCGTACGTGACTGCGGGGCGACGGTGGTCGTGGCCGGTACGGGCAATACCGACCTCCAGATACAGATTATGAAAGACCTGCGGGTCACCGGTTTCGTGGGCACGCCCAGCTTCCTGATGACCGTCATCAAGCGGGCCGAAGAAATGGGCCTGGCGCTGAAAGAGGACCTGCCGCTCAAGCGGGCCTGGTTCACCGGCGAGGTGCTCCCGCCTTCGCTCCGGAAGACTTTCGAGTCCGATTACCGGATAGATACCTACCAGGCCTACGCCGTAACCGAGCCGGGCGGTGCCATCGCCTACGAGTGCCGTCGAAAAAACGGCATGCATCTCATGGATGAGTATATTACGGAGATAATCGACCCCCGGACCGGCCGGCAGCTGGGCCCCGGTCAGACCGGCGAGATTGTCGTCACCCCTGTTCATCATCAGGCCTGGGGCCTGATACGCTTCGGCACGGGGGACCTGTCTTCATACGTCAGCGAGGCCTGCCCCTGCGGGCGGACAGCCCGGCGCCTTACCGGCATCGTCGGCAGGGCAGGGGATGCGGTGAAGGTGAGGGGCATGTTCATCGTGGCCAAACAGGCGGAGCAGGCCATCATGGGCTTCAGCCAGGTAGCCGGCTACCAGCTCATCGTCGGGCGCCGCCAGCACCGGGACGAGCTGACCCTCAAAGCGGAGCTAAAAGACAGCGGGGCAGATACTGCGAAGCTGTCGGCTGACATAAATAATAAATTCCAGGACGTCTGCCGCATCAAGATAGATGAAATCGATTTTGTGCCGCAGGGCAATATCCCGGAGAAACAACGGGGCATTAAAGATGAGCGGAAATGGGAGTGAGAAGGAATGAAAAATGGCTGATAGAAAATATGAAAAATATTTCTTAAAAGAACCCTGGGGAGTAGCCCTCCCGGGTGCCCCTCCCGATGCGCCGGTATATATCGGGCTGGGACAGAAGGCTCCCGTGGCAGGGTGGGATGAGCCTCTGACACAGGTCCTGCGCCCGATTTACCGGCCCTATAAAATGATACCCGAAGGCCACCGGCATTCCGTCGCCGAAATCCTATATTTTATTGGCGGCAATCCCATGAATTTCAAGGAGTTCGGGGCTGAAGTCGAGTTCACGATGGGTGAGGGTGAGGACGCGGAAATATACACCATCACCAGCACCACCTGGGTGTATGTACCGGCGAATCTGCTGCATTGCCCCCTGAATTTCAAGAGGGTGGACAAACCGATTATGTTCGGGCATATTATGTTCGCGCCCACGTTCGATTCGACAATTGTAGGTAAAAACCCTTTAAAACGCTGATGGATGATATATCGCTTACTTGGGTTACGTCTGAGAAATTAGTGGGAGTTAGCCACCCCGTCATTGCGAGTCCATCCCGTTTCGCTCCATAACCTCCTGAGAAACGGGAGGCGTGGCAATCCCATCCATCGGCTTTGTTTAGTCTCTCTGTTAAAGACGCTTGGAGACAGGATAAAAAATAATAAAGTTGTCATCTTGGAGCGAACCGAAGCATCTCAGGGTGGCGTGGCAGAAAATCAAAGACGAGCGTAAGTGGGAGTAAGGGAGTGGACTATTTATTCTCCCCCAGATAAGCCGCTATCACCTGTGGATTGTTTTTAATTTCCTCCGGCGTCCCCTCGGCGATTTTCTTACCGAAGTCCAGCACCACGATTCTATCAGCGATGTCCATGACTACCCCCATGTCGTGCTCCACCAGCACGATGCAACTCACGCCGTCCCGCAATACAGGGGTGTTAGGATAAGTAACACCCTGGCCTTCAAAGATATCGATGATAAAGCGGGCGATGTCCTCTTTCTCCTCCAGGTTCATGCCCGCCATCGGCTCGTCGAGCAGCAGGACTTTCGGCTCCAGGGCTAAAGCGCGCCCCAGCTCGACGCGCTTGCGCATACCGTAGGGCAGCGTGCCGACGATTTTCTTGCGTATCGGCTCTATCTCCAGGAAATCAATGATATCTTCCACGGTCTGGCGGTGCCGGATTTCCTCTTTATGCGCCGGGCCGAAATAGAGGAGGCTGCTGAAGACGTTATGTTTCATCAGGACGTGGCGGGCCGCCATGATGTTGTCCAGGCTGCTCAAGCCGGTGTAAAGCTCGATGTTCTGGAAGGTCCGGGCGAGGCCCATTCTGGCCGCCTTGTCCGGGCGGATGCGGGTAATCCGTTTACCATCGAAGTAGATTTCGCCCTGCTGGGGCTTATAAAAGCCGTTGATGCAGTTGAGCAGGCAGGTCTTGCCGGCGCCGTTAGGCCCGATGATTGCCAGAATTTCTTTATCCCTGACGTCCACGCTGATATCGATCAAAGACCTTACGCCGCCGAAGGAAAGCGAGAGATTTTCGATGCGTATCCTGGCTCCATTGGTATTTGTCATGCCGGTATTCTCTTATTCTTTAAGGTTTAGCTAACGTGCCATTTGTCCCGGTATTCGCTGATGCGGCGGCAGTCATCGCCGCGGCAGGCCAACCTTTTACCAGATTGCTGGCCCTTTTTCTTCATTATTCTGGCGGTTTCTTTATCCGGTCGGGCATATTTTCCCTGGCCGGTACACTTTGAAGTACCGTCGCCGTAGACCAAGAGCGTGACTTCATCGTCAACGTCTTCGCAATAGATGGTCGTCGCGGTAATTTGCCAGTCAGCCATGGGCAATCTCACTGAATCAATGATAATTCCGTTTAATCTTACTATGATTCAGGCTGGAATTCAAACGTGGCTGAATAATTGACATAATATTATAATGTATTCTGATTATCTATCGTCTTGCCTTGATATTGAGATAGGATAGAGGTAAAATGGTTGAGGCGGGTAGGGCACTGGTTGCAGGGCATAAACCAACTATCTTCAAAATATACCGGGCTCGTAGCTCAGGGGTTAGAGCGGGCGGCTCATAACCGCTTGGTCGTAGGTTCGAATCCTACCGAGCCCACCAACGAAGTTGTTTTTCACATCACCGGAGGTTCAACCATCAAAGGACGTACTATTTTTAACATAAAGTACTATTGAATATCGGAGGGTAAGAGATTATACTGGTGAATAATAATCTTAAAACGTAACAATTGTTAAGAGAAGGCAGCCATGAAGAAACTAATAATCATAAGCATATCACTTATATCGGTAATTATTCTCTTGATTGGCTCGTTGTCCTGCGGGCAGGGGACAGGAGGGATAGCGCAGGGGGAATACGACGCTCTTAAAGCGCAGTTAAGCGCCGCTGAGGATAAAATCAGCCAGTTACAGGTCGCGGCGGCCGTAAAACCGACGGAAATAGCCGGGGACCAGGCATTAAAGGATGAAATCACCTCCTTACAAACTAAAATCGATGACCTTGGCAATCAAATCACGGCATTGAATAAAATCAATGAAGGTTTGACCAAGGAGAGAACATCGCTGGAAGCCAGTTACGCGGAATTGAACACGAAATATAAGGAATTGCAGGAAACGCTGGCAGAGCTGACCAAGCCAAAGGTAATCACGGAAGAATTGATTGAAAACGAGATATTCAGATTGATTAATCAGGAGAGGGTCAGGGCAGGCGTGGCGGAACTGGCTGTCGGTATTTACCTGAAGGGATGGGCGAAAGAAAATAGCCGCGACATGGCGGCGACCGGTGTATTTGAATATAACCCGGCCGTATTCTACCAGGAAATATTCTGGGCCACGGGCTATGACTCGGTGGAAACTATTGCCCGGGGAGCTTTAACGGCCTGGAAGGTCAACGCCTATCGTTACGAGCACGGTGCCTTGCTGGAGGGCAATAAGTACGGCGCCGTAGGAGCTTATAAGTCCGGGGATATCTACTTTATCACCTTCACGGCGGCGCCTTTCCAATAAAGCCGGGACAATATAGTGGACCGGGATTACCTTTCGGCGGCGAGAGAAGAGCCGCCGGTTTTCATATCCTCACCGACGGCGTATAAAAGATAATCGAGGCTGATGGTATAACCCTCGTAGTGCTGGCGGTCAAAGCGCGGAAATCCCCAGTCGTAAGCGATTTCTCTATCTCCGGATTTCACCAGCAGCCAGACATGGTTGCTCTCGTCGTAGTCTTCACCCTCGATGTCCAGGTTGCCGACAATCGGAGTGGACTCGATACCGAGTCCCTGAAAATAGCGGTACATGGCCAGCGTGGCGTCATCGCAGTCGTAGGTGGGCGATGGTGCTGGGAGAGACGGAAAAAGCACCGGGCTGAACCTGGGCAGGGTCAGCGTGACGGTTAGTGCCAGAAAGGTGAAGGTTAATATTTTAAAAATACCACCGGAGAAAAATCCCATTCTGATAAAATTATAAATGAGCACCGCCGCGAGGCGAAGATATTTTCATTAAGGTTTGCTAAAGGTTTGCTAAAACTTTCATAAAGGGCTTATACTTACACAGTAAAAGCCGCCAAAGTCCAGAGGATAAAAAACGTGAAAAGAATAAAGGCTTTCTGGGCTGCATTAAAACGACTGACCGGTGTCACCACCAGGTATAACCAGGCGTTGCGGGAGGTCAACGACTGGGCGGACATGTTAAACCGATTCATCAAAACATACAGGCTGGATAAAAAAGCCGGGTTGGAGTACATACTGGAAAACAGCGGCGATGCCAAGTTCGACCTTACATCCATTGCTACCAAAGGCCGCATAATGATTGTTACCGCCGGTAAAATAAAGAAAAAGCAGGTGCCGTCAATGATCGCCGGAATTGTTGACAGTGTGGAAGGTATCCGGAGATACCTGATTAACCCGGCTTTACAAAAAGAGAGGTTGAGCCAGGGGTTATCCAGCCTCCGGTCAAAAACGGAAGAACTTAAAAAAGCACTGGCGGAAATTGGTTACCTATAAATCGCCTGATGCCGGCCGCCGGGATATACAGATAAAAAACTTGCAGATTTCCGGAAAATAGATTATCATTCTCTGGTCACCGCTGGTGCGAGGAATATAAAATGGTAACACGTACCTCTGAAGAAAGCGGGCTGGAAGAACTACAGCGGCTCTCCCGGGAAATCGGGAACCGGGGAAGGGAACTGGCCCGGGGACTGGGGCAGGCCCGAAAATCGCTGGAGCAGGTCGAAAGGAAACGTGCCCTGTGGTCGGTCATCCGGGAGTTGAAGGTCTCCATGGTCCTGGAAAAACTGGAGCCGCTGGTAGGGTTCGAAATTTATAACGAAGTAGAATTACTGAAACACAAGCAGAGCACTGCGGGGCTGAACCGGATTATATTGAATATGGTTGACGACCTAGAAAAAGACCTTGACGTGGATGATATATCTGGCCTGGATTTTACGGTGGTAAAAAAGAAAATGAAAATCCTGTCTATCCTCATGGAACTTGCTTTTTATCTCCAGTAGGGGAAGACCTTACGTCGTTATGTAAAATATTATCCCCCCATGAGACAAACTCTACATAACATATATTGTGCGCCCCATATTTCATATCCCAACCAGTTTGACATAATAAATATTTAGTTGAAATTCCAACAATCACTATTTTTTACAATTCTGGCAAAAGTTTGAAAACCAGCAAACCGCCCAGCAGATAAAGGCCGGCAGCGACCGGAAAGACCACGTTCAGACTTATCACTGATGCCAGTCCACCGCCAAGGATAGGACCGATACCGTAACCCAGGAAACTGGCGCTTTGTTGCAGGCCGTAAGCCATACCCTGCTCGGTACCAATTACTGTTAAAGCGATGAGCGAGCTCGAGGCTATCATGATACCGCCTTTAAAAATACCGAGCAGAGCCGTAAACGTAATAAAAGGCATTAGGGAA
>CAYWZO010000019.1:0-35999 GCA_964462865.1 uncultured Dehalococcoidaceae bacterium
GGGTAACCGAAGGGCTCAGGGTGACATTTAAAGGCACTTTTGATACAACACCCCAGTAAGGAGAAGAGACCGGGAAGGGAATATTGTACTCATCCCTTACGTTGCTTTGGGAGTATTAGTCAGCTTCCAGCGCCTTTTTCAGCGCCGTCAGCTGCTGCAGGTGGGACTTTTCCTCGGCCAGGATTTTTTCCAGGACCTGGGCGTTACGCCCGGACATAATATCTTTCAATGCGTGGTAAAAAAGGATGGAATCTTTCTCGGCGCTGATGCCCACTTCCAGGGCCTTTATATCGCTATCTGCCTGTGTGACCATTTCGCTCATGATGGCGTCGTTGGTAAAAACGGCATCGTCAATAAGTGCCTGGAGATAGGCTGCATACTCGGGAGTCGAGGCTTCCGGCGGTAGTTTATCACCGATACCGGATAGCATGTCCTGGAACAGGTTGAGGTGTTCCCGCTCCATGCCCACGAAATCCTCGAAGATTTCCCGGGCCTTTTCGTTATCGGTGGTACGGGCCATGATATCGTAGAAGGTGATACCGCTCCTCTCGATGCCGATAGCAATATTCACCAGTTCGCCGGGCGAAAAAACAATGGACATGATAAATCTCTCCGGGTATTTTGTATGGGCTGATGGTCAGCAGATTCAAACCTCGACCAGAATCGAATCGCCCTCGACCTTTACGTTATAAGACCGTACTGACCGCGGCGGGCGGAATACTTTGCCAACCGCCGCGGCTGGGCCGGTGACCTTCAGCCAGCGGACATTGTGCCCGTCGGTGACATCAAACTGCGAGCCGTGAAGCGGGCAGGTGATAATGGTCCCTTCGAGGTTGCCCGCCGCCAGGTCACCCCCCAGGTGAGGGCAGCGGCTGGCAATCGCGTAATATTTATCGTCTACTCTGGCCAGCAGGACATCATGGCCCTGCACGTTGACCTTTTTCTTGGCCACTTTCTGAAACTCGCCGGTCTTACCGGCTTTAACGTAAGTACCCATACGGTAACCTCCCCGTCGGCATTACCCAGCTGCCGATCCCTTTATTTACCCTTTTCCTTTTTGAGCAGGTCGTTAAAGACATCGATGTGGTATTTTTCGTTGTCCCTTATCCGCAGCAGCAGGTCTTTCAGGCCAGCGTCTCTGGTCTCCTTGGCGGCGCTGTCGTATCTGGCGGCCACTTCCTTCTCAATCTTGATATCCGCCTTGAGCATACCGGCCGTGCGTTCCGGCAGTTCGATTTTGCCGTGTTCGATTTCAGGATTGCCGCCGCCGCTGGCCATTTCTTCAGCGAGCCACCCCAGGTGCTGCATCTCGTTGATGGCCTGGTCTTCCAGCTGCTTTTTGGTCTCTGCTTTTTTGGTCATGTAGGAGTGGAACATATATTGCAGGACGACCGTATATTCATGCCCAATGCCCCAGTTAAGCGTTTTGGCGGTGCTGTCCTGGCGCTGGCCGCGGATGTCCTTGAGGCCTTCCCTCTTGGTTTTCACGACGAAATGCTCGAACTTGCCGCGGTGGGCCTTCTCATCGGCCAGAATGCGTTGCAGCAGACGTTTGATTTGGGGGTCGTCAATCAGCTTGATGTGGGCGGCGTAGTTTTTCATGGCGCCTGCTTCCAGACCGACGTCATTGCTCATCCAGACCGGCACGGTCTTACCGGCCATGTTCATGGTGCCTCTCTCCAGGCTGGGCTTGCCGCCAAGACCGACGATAGTTTCCGCCAGCCAGTCCAGGTGCCGCATCTCATCGCGGGCGATGGCTTCAATCTCGCAGGCGATTTCGCCTTCGCCCATGGCGTAGGCGTGGGTAAGGTACTGGATGATAGCGCCGTGTTCGTCCTGAAGGTCGGCGTTAAGCAGTTCGATAATTTTAGCTTTTTGCATCGGGTACCTCCATGTTTACATTTTCCTGCTTATCTATAACAGAAATTTATATTGGATATCAGGCTACCTTCTTGAAATCGCTTTTGGCGGCCCCGCAGACGGGACACACCCAGTCGTCCGGCAGCTTTTCGAACGGCGTGCCCGGCGGGATGTTGCTATCAGGGTCGCCCTGCTCCGGGTCATAGATGTAGCCACAGACGGTGCATTCGTACTTTGCCATCTTGATTTCGCCTCCTTGTTCCTTAGCAATATAGCTGGGGGCGGTCTTGGGAGTGGTGCCCCGCTTGACCTGTTGATAGTATTCGTAAGTCAGGCACGGTTCTTCATTCAGGACTTCGGCGGCAGTGACCCGGCCGATAAAAATCGTATGCGTGCCGACATCAACGTGATTCATCACTTCCGCTTCGAGATAGGCGGTAGCATTATCGAGGAACACGGGGGCCCCGCTTTGTCCTGTTTTATAATTAAAACCCTTCGTTTTATCCACATCCCTGCCTGATTTAAAGCCGAAGTTACCGATGAAGTCAAGGGGCGTTGCCTGGCGGAGCACCGAGGCGGAAAAGGCCCGGGTGGCGGTAATAAAATCATGGGTTAGATTATTCTTGTTGATGCTCACGGCGATGGTAGGCGGTTCCGAGGTTATCTGGAAAACGGTATTGGCCACCTGTCCGTTCCTCCGGTCGCCCCGGTACGAACCGATGAGGTACAGGCCATAGCTTATTTTACGGAGGGCATTTAAATTCATTTCCCCGCCTTGGGCTACATCAACTCATTTTCGCTATCGGCCACCGCTTTTTGCAGTTCGTCGCTCAACAGCGACGGCAGACCCTCGATATCCACATGGAGGAAACCCCTCACGATGGCGGCGGTGGCTTCTGTCCTGGTCAGGCCGCGGGCCATCAGGTATTCTACTTCCTCCTCGGCGATTTTACCGACGGCGGCTTCATGGGAGAGGTCGATGCCAGCCAGGTTGCCTTTAAGCTCGGGGATGGCGTGAATCACACCTTTTTCACCCAATATGAGGCCGCGGCATTCGAGATGCCCCTTAACCTCCGGGGCATTACCTTCGATATAGCCGCGGGCGACGATGTCACCGCCGGTGGTGATGGCGCGGGAGATAATCTCCGTCCGGGCGGCCCTGGCATTCAGGAGAACCCTTGAGCCAACATCCAGTGAGGAACCCGGGGCGGCCACCAGCACGCTGTTGAAACGGACGGTGGCGTTTTCGCCCAGGCAGCGGGCGGCGGGGTACATCTGGAGAGAGCGTACCGGCTTCATCAGCACATAGTTACTCAAGAATAGACCGCCTTCCTCGATGACGGCGGCGGAGCGGGGGCGTACGGCCGTGTCCGGGTTCCAGCTATGTATCATGGTGAAGGTTACCTTGGCCCCTTTCTTGATATAAAATTCCGAGACGCCCAGGTGCAGACCGAACTCCTCGTTGACGGCGGCCGTGCAGCCGGTGATGATATGAAGTTCCGAGCCTTCCTCGGCGATAATGATGTTGTGCACGTTCTGTACCATTTTTGCCCTGGCCAGGTAGAGACAGGCCTGGACCGGGAAGACCGTTTTGTGACCGGGCAGCGACCGGATGAAATAGCCATCATAATTCCCAAGCTCGACGCTGGCGGTGTACTTGTCCTGGTCGACAGCCACGGCCTGCCACCAGTAGTCTGGCATCCAGTCATATTTTTGCAGTGCCTGGCTGACTGGCATGACTTCCACGCCTTCCTGCGCCACCGAGTGGTGCACCGGCATATTGTCCATCTGGATATAGGTGCCTGACCGCTGGCTGGTATCTTCCAGCATGATACCGGCGCCCAACATCCGTTCTTGGACCTCATGGGGCAACTGGGAGGGGTCCTGGCGGTAGGGTTGCTCGCTGTCAGCGCCGGTATACTGGCCCAGGTCGATATCTTCCCCAAGAGCGGCCTTCTTGTCCACGGCAGCCTTGGCTTTGTCGATGAAAGTGTGTGAAACGCTTTGCTTAGTCATTTTGCGGTATTCTCCCCAGATAGCATTTGATGCATTCACCATAGCCCCGGTCCCGGATGGTGTTCAATATCTCGTGGGGGTCACCGACACAGCCGATGGTGCCGTCACACATGACGTAGCCGGTGCGCGCGTTGACGTAGTCGAGGATGTGCCCGGTATGGGTGATGATGAGCCCCATGCACTTGCGGTACTGTATCGGGCAGTTCTTTTCGAGCAGCTCGTTCATCATTTCACCAATGAGGGCGATGTTCACCAGGTCCACGCCCGACTCCGGTTCGTCCAGCAGCGTCAGTTCCGGTTTCTGCGCCAGGAGCTGCATCAACTCCGAGCGTTTGATTTCACCCCCGGAGAACCCGTAGTTGATATCCCGCTCCAGGAAATCCTTGAGGTCGGCCCTTTCTGCCAGTTTGTTAATAGCGTCGCTGTCGCCGCTGTCTTTAAGGCAGGCGGCCACCATGTCGCGGGTCTTGACGCCCCTAACCACCGGCGGCCGCTGGAAGGACATGCCAATGCCCAGCCTGGCCCTCTCGTCCACCGTAAGATTCGTAATATCCTTGCCCTTGAAGGTGATGCTGCCTTCAGTGACCTTATACTTGGGGAATCCCATGATGGACATGAGCAGGGTGCTTTTCCCGGCGCCGTTGGGGCCAAAGAGGACATGTGTCTCGCCGTTGTGTATGGTCAGGTTGACATCGTGGAGGATTTGTTTACCTTCAACCGCCACGGCCAGGTCTTTGATTTTAAGCATACGACTTACTCCGTATTAATTCAGTCATGAAACAAGGTGGCTAGCCGCCGTCGAGCGAGGGATGCTCTTTCTGAACGAACCAGGCCGCTGGATTTTTAAGGAATTCGAAGTAATCCAGCAGGGCCCGGTGGTGTTCTTTCTCCTGGGCGGCAATCTCTTCGTAGAACTCCTTTTCGCCGGCGAAAGTAGCCAGACTACTGCGTTTTTTATAAAAATCATAGGTCTTATTTTCCATATCCATGGCCGTCCGGATGGCCTCAAGCTCGCTGGGGATAGTTTTTATATCCTTAGACATCTTTTTTATCGCCGCCGCGAACAGTGTAAATAGCCCCTTGCCGCCGTCGTGTTCAATTTTGATCTCCGGCCAGCCTTTACTGGTACCGATTTTTTTATAAATACCTTCAAACACCTTGCGGTGGATGTCCTCTTCGTCGGCCAGCTTTTTCAAGAGCTTTTTACCGAGCTCGTTGGAGCTAGCCTGGCTGCTTTTAAGATAGAACTCTTTACCATCTATTTCCATCTGGATGGCAGTCTTAAGCGCTCCGGCGGTGGTATCCTGCTCCTGTGTCATCAAACACCTCCTGATTATGCTTTGTTCTATTCGATGTAAATCAGACAGCGTTTTGCTATAATTTTACTCCGCCATCACCACCGTGTATGTGATAAAAGTTCCACAACCCGCAATCTAACGTTAAAAGTATATCATATCCTGGAGATAATTTAACCACTTAAAAAGGTGTGATTAATATCACATACGGCCGTCCGGGTGTTATCTTATACTTTTTCTAAATGGGTAAGGAGGAGGTCTTACAAATATGGTGCGTAAACTGGCACTAATTGTTATAGCGCTGGGAGTGGTGGGGTTAGTGTTAGGGGGAGTATTCGTCTGGCAGGGGGTAGCGAAGAACAACCTCATCGTTGACCGGATGGAAGTGGAGAAAGTGTCGCTGGCCCTCGACCCCGGTAATCCGCAGCAGCTTACGCCGATTACCGACTCTGCCAGCGCGCAGAAGGCGGCGGATACCATCGCCGGACATCGCCGATCCATCGCGCCTTCGTATCAAGAACTTCTGGGCGGAGGCCAATTTGACCCGACTAATCCCAAGGACTTGACCTATGCCCAGGCGATGAACCTGGAGAACTATCTTTACATGGCCGTCACCGCTTTCGGTCTGACGCAGGCTGTCATGGGCAGCGGC
Organism: uncultured Dehalococcoidaceae bacterium; assembly: GCA_964462865.1. Taxonomy (GTDB): domain Bacteria; phylum Chloroflexota; class Dehalococcoidia; order Dehalococcoidales; family RBG-16-60-22; genus Fen-1077. Next base: position 5,824 of record CAYWZO010000019.1, read on the forward strand.
GCCTATATGGTGGTGGTGGGGCTGGCGGTGTTGCTGATTGGTATAGTGCTCTATCGTCTTGGCAGTCAGTCGTAAAAGAATAGATACATCATAGACCGCTGTGCTATACTGGTGCTGTACTGGCGGTAGAGAAATTCCGAGGGAGGAGATGGGACTATGACCAGACAGATAACTCTTACGATCAATGATACACCTGTAGAGCTGGACTATTTTATTGCCGGCTACCTAGACCACGTCGCTGGAGGTATGCTCGCCAGCCTGAAAGGAACCGGTGAGATAAAAAAGCTCAAGCTGACTATCGATAATAAAGGACTGGTGAAAATCAATCTTAATGACGCGGACGTGCCTATCAACTACTTCGTGGAGGAGATTATCAAGAGCACTTTCAAGGGCATAATCACGCCGCTTAAAGGAGTGGACAAAGACCAGCCGCTGCAGAGCCTGGAACTGAACATATCGAGATAAAAATTCACTGCGAACCTTCAGGCGGACGTCTCGCAGAGTTTGATATCTCCCCAGACGCCCACGCTTTGACCGATAATAATCACGATACCCTTCAGGCCGCCGATGCCCTGACCGGACTCGATGGCGCCTTTGATATCTTCAGGACGGCTCACCAGGTTGCCAATAGCCGTCGCGGCAGCATCGGCCAGGGCGGCGGAAGCGGCGGTGATGACCACGGCATCGGCCTGTCCGTAGCTCAAAGAATGGCCCACTGTCCCCGATGATGTGCAGACCCCCAGCGGCGTATCCCGGGGTTCGATTTCCAGGCCGATTTTGCCCGTCAGCGGCGAGCCTCCGGCATATATGCCGATGGTCTTTTTGCTTTGTATTTTAAGGAATATATCGCCGCCGTTCTCCACGATTATTTCCGGCGAGAATTCCAGCAGCTCCCGGCCGACGCATTCGGCGATGGCGCCGGCTACCGCCGCCATCGGCCCGACGCCGGCTTGTTGGCCGGCTTTTATCATATCCACCACAATATGCGGCGCGTGGGCCGGTGATGGCAAGGGTTTTAAGGAGGCCAGGAATTCCGGATTTCTCTCGATATAACGTTCCAGCTGGCCGCGGTATTTGGCGACGAGCCGCTGCGTTTTTCTCTGGAGGTTCGTCGTGGCACGGACGTATAAATCCGTCTCTTTAACGGTGACGGTGAAAGCGACCAGGTCTGTGGCTTCAATCCAGTGGCGGTAAGTGCGCGGCTGGTAGGTGTCTTTTTTCATAATGTAGCTTTCAGCTGATAGCTGGCCGCTGACAGCTAAAAATGCACTTCCATGGCGCGGGGCGGGCAGGCGGGGATACAGAGCCCGCAGGCGATGCACTTATCGTTATCGAACAGTACCAGCCTGGTCTTGGGGTCGACGCTGAAGGCCTTGGTCGGGCAGACGGTGATGCAGGCGCCGCAGCTGGTACATCTTTCCTCGTTACGCGTGACGTCCTGGCTAAGGGACTGTATCTTTACCCCGGCTTTAATCAGAAAATCAATACCTTTATCATACTCGCTCTGGTTACCTTTGAGCTCCAGCACCAGCAGGCCTTCTTGCTCCGGGGTGATGGAAGCCTTGAGGATATTGAACTCCAGGTCATAATCCTTAACGAGGCGGTATATAATCGGCCTTTCCACGAGGCGTTTGGGGAAACGCAGCACGATTCTTTTAGACACAGCCATAGCCTCACCTCCGCTTAATCAACAATAGGCCTTTCGTTCAGCGGCCTGAACGTCACACCGGACTCCGCGCCGGGGAGGGGCTGGACCGGTTCGGTCAGCAGGAACCTGCCGGTCTTTATCCAGTCTTTTAGTATGGTGGCTATTTCCACCGCCCTAGGGTAACTGGAGCGGGAGGCCGTCGGCACGTTTTTCCCCTTGAGTTTGATGGTGCCGCTTTTCAAATCGGCATAGGAAACTTCGGCCAGGATATCAGGCTTGCGCTGCGGAAACGCGGTCGCATAGTCCACTACCGGCGCCAGGATATCGGCATCAGTAATCTTGGTATATTCCAGGATTTCCTCTGATATTATGGGGATGGGCACACCTATGCCTACCGTCAGGCTGCACCCGTAACCGAGGACGCTCGTCCCCACCAGCCAGCGTGGGCTCATCTGTTTCAGGTCGCCGATGACGGCCAGCGTACCGGCGCCTTCTTTCGGGACACCTTTCTCCGTGCGGGGCACGCCGGGATTGAACTGCGTGCCCTGCCAGGCGATGAAGCCGGTACCACCTCCCAGGAATATCCGCGTGCCGATACCTATCGTCTTATAATACGGGTCGTTGAAGAGCGGCGAAAGCTGCCCCGCCGAGGAGTAGTTGGCGTTACCCAGGGCGGGCTTAAGGACGCCCATATAGGTATAAAGCATCCTGTCCGAGGTGTTCACCGCCACGTTGTAGTTCTGGCAGGCGTTACGAACATTGAAGAGCACGGCTTCATTCAGGTCCTTGATGTTAATCCAGGTCTCCAGGCGCTTGCGCGGATAGCAGTCCGTGCCGTAGGCCGTGGCTACCAGCCGTATATCCTTGCCGGCTACCAGCTCTTCGATGACGTGGCCGCCGCCGTAGTTGAACCCGCCGGGATACAGCCGGTTACGCGGGTCGTCATCGGGTAGGGCGCCGGCACCCAGAAACAGGTCGGCGGCCGCCAGACCGGTATAGGCCGGGACGTCGTTGAGGTACGCACGGCCGCCCCCCAGCTTGATACGCGGGCTGGAGTGGCCGATGTTGAAGTAAACGCCAGAGGAGCACATGATACCGAAGGTGCCGGTGGTAACCACATCCACTTCCTGCGCGGTCTTCTGGACGCCTTTCCGCCGGGCGACATCGATAATCTCCTCGGCGGTGAAGACCACCGCTTTACCGGCTTTAATCTTTTCGTTTATTTCCTCGATTGTCTTAGACATTTATAAACTGCCCTTGTCTCTACTGCGAGACGACGGGATTACATAACATTGTAGCAGAGAGAGTGCCATGAATACAACTCTAATGTTGAAGCCCCTACCTGTATAAGCTATAATCAAAAGTGAACCCCGAAATGTCAAAGGAGACTGATTTGTTCAGAACCCATACCTGCGGGTCTCTCGGGATAGAACATATTGGCACGGAGGTGACCCTGACCGGCTGGGTCAACCGCCGCCGCGACCACGGCAACCTGATTTTTATCGACCTGCGGGACCGGGAAGGCATTGTCCAGACGGTCTTTAATCCGGAAACTGCGCCGGCGACCATGAAAGCCGCCGGCGACCTGCGCAGCGAGTACGTAATTAAAGTCAACGGAAAGGTGACCCGGCGCCCGGAAGGTACGGAGAATCCTAAATTATCTACCGGTGAGGTAGAGGTCATCGCCAGCGAGATTGAGATTTTAAACACATCGAAAACACCCCCGTTCTATATCAACGAAGAGATAGAAATTGATGAAAGCCTGCGTTTAAAGTACCGCTACCTCGACCTGCGCCGCTCCCGCCTGAAAGAAAACCTATTGCTGCGCCATAAAATCGTCAAGTTCATGCACGACTTTATGGATGCCCGGGGCTTCGTTGAGGTGGAAACACCCATCTTCGTGAAAAGCACCCCGGAGGGCGCGCGCGACTACCTGGTGCCCAGCCGCGTCCATCCCGGCTGCTTTTACGCTTTACCCCAGTCGCCCCAGCAGCTCAAGCAGCTCCTGATGGTAGGCGGGCTGGAAAAGTACTACCAGCTGGCCCGCTGCTTCCGCGACGAAGACCTCCGCGCCGACCGACAGCCGGAACACACCCAGCTCGATGTGGAAATGAGCTTCGCCTCACAGGAAGACGTGCTGCAGCTCATAGAGGAACTTTACACGTCTCTGGTCCAAACGCTTACACCCGAACTCAAGGTAGCGAAACCTTTTCCGCGGCTGACTTACGCGGAGGCGATGGCACGCTATGCCTCGGACCGGCCCGATATCCGCTATGGCCTGGAGGTAACCGATATCACGGATATTGCCGCCAAAACGGAATTCGACGTGTTTAAAATGGCTATCTCCAACGGTGGCGTGGTGAAAGTTATCGCCGCCCCCGGCTGCGGTGAATATAACAAGAAACAGCTTGACGAGTTAAACCAGCTCGCCGTCAGCGCCGGTTCCAAAGGTTTGCTGACGATATCCCTGGGGACACCGGGTGGTGACATGGCCGGGCTGACCAGAGACATGGTGAAATCCGTCGCAGCCAGATATCTGACTTTAGAGCAGGTCAGGGAAATAGCAACCAGATGTCAGGCAAAAAAAGGCGACCTGCTGCTTATCGTCGCGGGTGTGCCGGACAGGATATACCCGGCGCTGGACACCCTGCGCCGTGAAGTCGCCAGCCGCCTCAAGCTGGCCGACCCGAAAGAGCTGGCCTTCTGCTTCATCGTTGATTTTCCTCTGATTCAACGCAATAAAGACACGGGGTGCTGGGAGGCGGTCAACAATCCCTTTACCCACCCGCGCGACGAGGACATACCGTTGCTGGATAACGCCCCGGACAAAGTCCACGGCAAGAACTACGACCTCGCCTGCAACGGACTGGAGCTTGCCAGCGGCAGCATCAGGATTCATCGTGCCGAACTCCAGAGAAAAATACTTAAGATACTGGGTTATCAGGACGAAAAAATCGAAAATCTTTTCGGGCACATGCTGGAAGCCTTCGAATACGGCGCCCCGCCACACGGAGGCTTCGGCGCAGGTATCGACCGCACGATGATGGTCCTCACCGGAGAGGATAACATCCGTGAGGTAGTAGCTTTCCCCAAGAACCAGGCCGCCATCGACCTTACTTTTAATGCGCCTTCGCCGGTCACCGAGGAGCAGCTTAAAGAACTGCATATCAGTCTGCAAGAAGATTAGCCTAGCGGGAGGAAACTTGAAAGTAACCAAGGAAAAAGTTGAAAACAGCCAGGCATACATCACCGTTGAGGTGGAACCGGACGAGATGGAACACGGCCTGGAGCACGGCTATCAGCACCTGGTAGCTAAGGCGAATATACCCGGGTTCCGTAAGGGGAAGGCCCCGCGGGCTGTGGTGGAACGTCACCTGGGTAGAGGAAAACTGCTGGAAGAAGCTATCGACCATCTCATTCCCGAGGCCTACGAGAATGCCTGCAAGGAGCAGGCCATCGAGCCTTATGCCCAGCCGCAGGTGGAAATAACCCAGGCCGACCCGCTTATATTCAAAGCGGTCGTACCACTGGCGCCCACCGTCGAGCTGGGGGACTACCATGGTATCAGGATGGCCCCGGAACAGATTGACATAAAAGATGAGAATATCGACGCGGTCATCGAAGAACTGCGCCACCAGCACGCCTCCTGGGAGCCTGTTGAAAGACCGCTGGACTATAAAGACATGGCCGTCATCGATATTAACGGCACGGTCGATGACAGGCCTTATGTTAAAAAGGCGGCGGCGCAGTACCAGGTATTGAAAGAGGCCATCTCCCCGGCGCCCGGCTTCGCCGACGAGATTGTCAGCCTGAAGAAAGAAGAGGAAAAAGAGTTCACACTCACTTTCCCGGCGGACTATCCTAATAAAGAGGTGGCCGGGAAAGAGGCCCATTTCAAGGTCAGGCTCCACGAGATAAAAGAGGAAAAGCTCCCGGACCTTAACGACGACTTCCCCGCCCTGGTCTCCACCGAGTATAAAACGCTGGCCAGGCTGCGCGAGGAAGTAGCTAAAAATCTCAAGCTGCGCGTCGAAGAGCGCGCCCGGATGGACTTCGAGGAGAAAGTTATCAATGCCGCTGTTGAAAAAGCAAAAATCGAATATCCCCCGGTGCTGGTGGATATGGAAATCAACCGCATCCTCAATGAGCAGGTCAGGCAGCTGCAAATGACGGGTCGGGGCATGGATGAATACTTAAGGAGCATAAACAAAACGGCCGAGGAGCTCCACGAGGAATTGCGCCCGGTGGCTACGAAAAACGTGACGGCCTCGCTCCTGCTGGGGAAAGTGGCCGAGGTGGAGAAAATAGAAATACCTGAATCAGAAATTGATAGCCGGCTTGATAACATGGTGATGGGCGTGGACGAGGCAAAGAAAGCGGAGATGCGTAAGTTATTTGATAATCCCCAGACCCGCGCTTCGCTGAAGCAATCACTAATGGCGCGCAAGACCATCGACCGGCTGGCGGAGATAGCCAAAAATACCACGGAAACTAAAAAAGAGGCCAAGGAGGAGGGAAAATGAACAAGTATCCATTGAACAATCTGCCCTTAAACATTATCCCGGGGGTGATAGAAACCGGGCCGAGGGGCGAAAGAATGTGGGACCTGTATTCCATGCTTTTGAAGGAACGCATTATCATGCTCTTCACCCCCATCGCCGACCCTGTCGCCAATACCCTGATTGCCCAGTTTTTATACCTGGAGCGTGAGGACCCGGACCGGGACATCAACATGTATATCCAGAGTCCGGGGGGCGTTATCAGCGCCGGGCTGGCTATCTATGATACCATGCAGCTTATCCGCCCGCAGGTATCCACTATCTGCGTCGGCATGTCAGCCAGCATGGCCACCGTTCTGCTCTGCGCCGGGGCCAAGGGGAAGCGCTACGCCCTGCCCCACGCTACCATCCACATGCACCAGGCCAGTAGCGGTGTCCAGGGGCAAGCGGCAGATATGGTCATCGCCGCCCGTGAAATCATGCGGCAGCAGGATATCATCAAGGAAATCCTCGTCAAGCATACCGGCCAGCCCCCGGACAAGATAACCCATGATACTGACCGCGATTTCTATCTCAACCCGGAACAGGCGGTGGAGTACGGCATCATTGATGAGATTCTGAACAAGCCATCCGATGATAAAGACGAGAAAGCCAAGAAGGAGAAGAAATAGATTAAACTGTCATTGCGAGGGATTAGGCAGTTTGTCATTCTGGCGTAGGCCAGAATCCAGGGGTAGGGCTTGAAGTCTTACTATGTTTATTTACTAGCTAGTAAGCGCAAAGGTACTCTTTATATTGGTGTTACCAATGACCTTGTAAAGCGAATTTATGAACATAAAAACGGATTCGTAGAAGGTTTCACCAAGAAATATCATGTACATAAGCTGGTATATTACGAACAATGTGAGAGTATAGAATCATCTATTCAACGCGAGAAGCATCTAAAAAGCTGGCATAGACAATGGAAAATCAGGTTGATAGAAGAAGCCAACCCAGAGTGGCAAGACCTTTATGATACAATAACCTAATGTGGATTCCAGCCTTCGCTGGAATGACATGTTATTATTTGGTTATTGATATTTTCTTTTATCGAACTCCGAGGACATATATTCCCAAATTGAGCTTATATGATTGATCATTTTGATTAAATATTCCTTACATACAGTAATATCTTCATCTATAATTTTGCCAGTATCTTGCCTATAAATTATTGATACATCGTGTTCCGAAAAATCTAATGGTTTGTCACCCCATCCTGTTTTACGAGATGCTAAAGGAACAGTGTAATGATGAGTTGCTTGGTTTCTGTATTTTCGTACTTTAATAAACCAGTCTTCATTTCCTACCATAAAATATTCACCTAGCTCGTGAGTTCCCCCCTCACCGCCTCGTCTATCTCTTTGGTAAGATCATAACCGGGGATAATACGGCCGGCAGTGTCTATGACCTGCCGGTCTTTCGTTATCCTGACCTTGCCCTGGCTGAATACCTTGAGCGTGGCCACCACCAGCGGCAGCTCTCTGACGGCGCCGTGTGCCCGGATGGCTTTGAACAGCGGATTTTCCACGCCCTGCTCTTTTTTAATATCTTCAATGGATATCAACTGCATCTCATCCCAGTATTTATCAAAGCCCTCACCTCTGATGGAGAAGGTGCAGAAGGTAGCTGTGGGGCCCATGTCCAGCTCCGGGATAGCCACATGCATTTTTATCCCCTGCGTATACGCTCCCGTTTCAATCAGTTTCCAGATTACCTGCTGCCAGGTACCGGCCGGGCCGCCCGGGGCGGCCGGGTGCAGGTTGATGATATCATATTTTTCGCACATTACCGGGGTGGTGACCAGCATAAAGCCAGCCAGGACACACAGGTCGGGATGGAAATTGTCCAGCCGTTTGATAACCTCGTTATCATAGTCGATGCGCCATTGCGGTAGAGGCTGTGACAGGTCGGGATTGGGCATACCCCTCATCGCCCGGTACTTTTGATAAGAAAAGCTGACCAGCGGGATACCGCAGGCCTGCACCATATCGAGGTACTGGTCGGTCGGTTCGGTCTCGCCGCGTTCACGGCTGCAATAGACGAACTCTATATCCGCATCGAGTTCGCCTGACCTGATGGCGTCATACGCGGTCTTAAGAAGCGCTTTGGAGCCGGCGCCCCGGCCCATGGAAAACCAGCCTACTTTATAGCGCTTGCTCATGTTCACCCCCTCTTGAACAGCTTTGTTTTCACCCTGGCCCAGCCGCTGAATAAATGCACGAAGACGCCCGACCTCTTGCCGTATATCTTGCCGGCCGCCACCGCTTGAAGGAATTCCTCTTTAGTGTTGAAGTCCGGCATTTCAACGTAGGCGTTGCCGATTTCAAAAACGGTGTGGGCATCACTGCCGGCGCCCCCGGGCAGGCCGTGCTTCAGCGCGAAGTCGCGGGCCCGGTTGGAGTTGGCCGGCAGGGGGCTGCGCGAATTAAGCACTTCGATGAGGTCGATATCACCGGCGATGGCCTCAAGCACCTCGGTTTTCAAGGCCGAACCGCGCATCGTTTCGAAGGGGTGGGGGATGTTCACCAGACCGCCCTGTGCCCGGATACGCTTGACCGCTTCCTGCGGGGTGATACCGCTGGGTATTGTTTCCTTGAGGAACATGCCCATAATTTCGCCGTGGGTGGTCAGGATTTCCTCGGCGACAATGACCTTGAAAGGGGCGATTTTCTGCATCTCCAGAGCGCCTTCGGCGGTACCGTGGTCGGCGATGGCAATACAGTTAATCCCCAGCTCCTGGCAGCGGCTTATAATCTTATCCAGTGGGGTCTGGCAGTCCATAGAGTATTTAGTGTGGATATGCAGGTCGGCTTTCAGCAAGGCTGGTCTCTCTTTCTTTTACATCTTGTTTTTGGAAGCTCCGGTAAGAGGTTTAACTATACCTTTTGTCATGACGACAGTATCTTCGATTCTAACGCCGCCCCACCCCGGCAGGTAGACACCAGGCTCAATGGTGAACACCATGTTATCGGAAAGAACGTCTCTAGAGTTAGGGCCGAGGCGAGGTGATTCGTGTTCCGCCAGGCCGACGCCGTGACCCAGTGCGTGCCCGAAGGCATCAGCGTAACCGGCTTTCCGGATAATCTCCCGGGCTATCTTATCTGCTTCGTGGCCGGTCAAGCCTTGACGTATGTTCGAGAGTGCCGCCTCCTGCGCTTTAAGGACGGTATGATAGACCTTGATAAATTGCGCATCGGGCCGGCCGGCACAGATAGTACGGGAAAGGTCGGAAGCATAACCATTGACTCTGGCCCCCATGTCGATGACCACCGGCTCGCCGTCCCGAATAGCACGGTCGGACGGCTTGTGGTGGGGCAAAGCGGCGTTCGGTCCCGAGGCCACGATAATCTCGAAAGGAAGCGACTGGCTGCCATTTTCCCGCATGGCCTTTTCCAGGTCCCAGGCTACCTGTTGCTCCGTCATACCGGCCCTGATGGCCCCGGCGACGTGTTCGAAGGCTTTATCCGTTATCGCCGAGGACCGGCTGATAAGTTCGATTTCCGGAGCCTCTTTGAGCGCCCGCAATGATTCCACCAGTCCCTTAACGGGAACCAGTTTAGATGTAACACCTTTTTTCTGCAGAGCCTGCTGTAACTGGCGGTGAAAGCCGAAGCTGACATCGGCAGCCTCGAATCCCAGCTTTTTAGTACCGGCATCATGCACCAGTCTGGGAAACCATTCGTTGATATTACTGCCGATGCGCAATATCTCGAAGTCGGGCGCTTCCCGGGCGGCCTGCTCGGTATAGCGGAAGTCCGTGGCCAGCACTGCTTTCTCCGGGGTGATAAAAAGGTAGCCTGCGGTGCCGTCGAAGCCGGAGAGATAGCGCCGGTTGGCCGCCTGCGTGATAAAAACAGCATCGATTCTATTTTTCTCAAAGAGGCGGCGCAGTCTGGAGATGCGTTTATTCATGCCGGTCGCTTTCTCCCCGCGCCAGGGGGTGGGCGGAGAGGTAAATCCGGCGCGCCTGGGCCTGCGTGACATGGGTATAAATCTGGGTTGACGAAAGGTCAGCATGGCCCAGGAGTTCCTGTACGACCTTGAGGTCGGCGCCGCCGTCGAGCAAATGCGTGGCGAAGGTATGGCGCAGGATATGCGGGTGAACTTTCTTATTAATGGCGAAGGAGTACCGGGACAGGATTTTCTGTACCCTTCTCGCCAGGATGCGCTTGCCGTAGCGGTTGACGAACAGGGCACTGCCTTTCCTACCGCCGAGAAGGGCCGGACGCCCGTTTTGAATATAGTCCGTCAGGGCACGGGCCGCCGGCTCGCCCATGAGAACGACCCTCTCTTTGGAGCCTTTGCCCCAGACGCGGATTTCATTGGTGGCCAGATTCACCTGCTCGACGTTCATATTGACCAGTTCGCTAACGCGCAGACCGGAGGCATAGAGGAGTTCCAGCATGGCAATGTTGCGCTGTAACACCGCTTTGGATACATCAACCGTCCGTTCTGGCAGGTCCGGCGATTCCACCAGACGTTTGGCCTCGTCCACGGTGAGGAAAGATGGTAAACGCCTGTCCAGCTTCGGGGAAGCTATGTTTGCCGCCGGATTTTTACTGACCATCTCTTCACGTAATAAATATTTGAAAAACGAACGTAACGCCGACATATTACGGTTGATGCTGGAGCGGGCAATTCCCAATTCACTCAAGTAGTTGAGATAATTACGGACTAACAGTTTATCAACTTTCCGGGATGTCGTTACTCTTTTCTCCCTCGTAAAACCAGCGAAATCGTTGAGTGTGTGCCTGTAATTCCTTACGGTATAAGGCGAGGCATTACGTTCCGCTTTAAGGTAATTAATAAATAAATTTATATATTTATCCCAATCATCTTTCATTACAGTTTAGTCTTTTTCTTCCTCTATCTTGCCTTTATATTCACACTTGATGCACCGGGCCTGCTGGCCGTGCCGGGTAAGCAGTCCCCCGCAGCGGGGGCAGGGTTGCGGTAAAGGCCTGAAGCTGGTGATGAATTTACACTTCGGGTAGTTGCCGCACCCGTAAAAAGTCTTTTTCTTTTTACTCACTCTTTGCACAAGGTCTCCGCCGCAATCGGGGCATTTTATCCCCAGCTTCACCTGATATGGCTGCGTGTGCCGGCACTCCGGGAAGCCGCTGCAGGCGACGAACTTACCGAAGCGCCCGGTCTTGACCACCAGGGGCCTGCCGCATCTGGGGCAGGGTTCACCCGTTTTTTCATCCTCGACCTTGATTTTTTCCGCCGTCTTGAGAGCCTTTTGCAGGTCTTTATCGAAGGGAGCGTAAAAATCTTGAATCACACTCGTCCAGACGCGCTCTTTACCGGCGATGTCATCAAGTTCGTTCTCCATATCGGCGGTGAACTTGATGCTGATGATATCCGGAAAGTACTGGACTAGGAAGTCATTGACGGCCACGCCCAGTTCCGTGGGCTGGAAGACACCTTTGGCCCTGGTGACGTAGTCCCTATCCTGGATGGTGGAAATCGTTGGCGCATAAGTGCTGGGCCGGCCGATGCCGTACTGCTCCAGCGTCTTGACCAGAGTCGCTTCGGTATAGCGGGGCGGCGGCTGGGTAAAGCGCTGCTCCGGGAACAGCCCCAGGAGTTTCAACGCCTCGCCTTTTTCCAGGTGGGGAAGGACATTTCTACTGGCTTCTTCTTCGGCCTCGTCGCGGCCCTCGCTGTAGAGAGTGATAAAGCCGGGAAAGATATTGACCGAGGCGGCTGTCCGCAGCAGGTAGTCCCGATGGTCTTTTGCCTCGATGTCCACGGTGGTGTTATCGAACAGCGCTGCCGCCATCTGGCTGGCGACCATCCGCTTCCAGATAAGGTCGTACAGGCGGAACTGGCTGGCATTAAGATACCTTTTTATCGCCGCGGGCTCGCGGTGAATGCGGGTGGGTCGGATGGCTTCATGGGCCTCCTGCGCCCCCCGGGAACGCGCGGCATAGATGCGGGCGCGCGGCGGCAGGTACTGATGGCCGAACTTCTGCTGGATATATTCACGGGCTTCTACCAGCGCAGCCGAAGCGACACGGGTGGAATCGGTGCGCATGTAGGTGATGATGCCGACGTTGCCCTCATCGCCGAGGGATACACCTTCGTAAAGCTGCTGGGCGACGGCCATGGTCTGCTTGGCGGAGAAGCGGAGCTTACGCCAGGCCTCCTGTTGCAAAGTGCTGGTGGTGAAGGGCGGCGCCGGCTGACGGGAGGCCTTTTTAGTACTGACCTTGAGAACGTCATAAGCGGCCTTGGCCAGGGAGGTCTGTATCTCCTCGGCTTCCTGCTGGTTATGAACATCGAGTTTTTTCCCATCGGCAAAGCCGACCAGCGTCGCCCGGAAAGACTTTTTCTCTTTGATTTTGCTTAACTCGGCTTCGATGACCCAGTACTCCTCGGCCACAAACTTCTCGATTTCCCGCTCGCGGTCGACGATTATCTTGACGGCCACCGACTGCACCCGTCCGGCGGACAGGCGTTTCCTGACCTTCTTCCAGAGCAGCGGGCTGATCTTATAGCCTACGAGACGGTCCATGACCCGCCGCGCCTGCTGCGCGTCCACGAGCTGCATGTCAATCGTACGCGGGCTCTGAAAGGCCGCTTTCACGGCTTCCTCGGTAATTTCCCGGAAGACGACGCGGTGGTAGGGCTTTTTATCGGTGCCGGTGACCTCGGCCAGGTGCCAGGCGATGGCCTCACCCTCGCGGTCGGGATCGGTGGCCAGGTAAACGGCGGAGGCATCATTGATAGCCTGTTTGAGTTCGTTAACGAGTCTGGTCTTGGCCCTGGGCACGACGTATTTCGGGGCGAAGTCTTTCTCGATATCGACACCCATCTGTCCCCGGGGCAGGTCCCGCACGTGTCCCAGAGAAGCCTTGAGGGTATAGCCCTTACCAAGGATTTTGCTTAATGTTTTAGTTTTAGCGGGCGATTCCACGATAACAAGTTTTTTACTCATCTTTATCAATCAACTCTCACACGATATTCCTGACGCAGCTCCCGCGCCAGGACATAGTTCATGGCTCCCACCTGTTTGACGAGCCCTTTGAGCTCCATCATCGCCAGTGTGCCGCTGACCGTGGCCGCCGGGAGGCCGCTTTTTCGGCAGACCTCATCGATGTGTAACGGTTCGGCGCTTAAGTGACGAAGGAGGGAAGACTCCGTTTCCGATTCCGGCAAAAGTTCCCGCATCTCCATCTGGCGGGAAACGGTCATCAGGTTCAGTTCCTCCAGAATATCGGTATAGGTATGAACCAGCTTGGCTTCACTCTTTTGAATCAGCCGGTTGGTGCCCCGGCTGGCCGGCGAAAGGATGCTGCCGGGTACGGCAAATACCTCGCGGTTCTGCTCGATGGCGTCGGCGGCGGTAATCATCGCCCCGCTGTCCTCGTCCGCCTCGGTGACCAGTACACCCAGACTCAAACCGCTAAGAATGCGGTTACGGCGAGGGAAATTTTCGGCACGTGGCCGGGTGCCCAGGGGATACTCGCTAAGGATGGCCCCGTGCGCCATGATGTCCCGCGCCAGTCCCTGGTTCTCATGAGGGTATACTATGTCCAGACCACAGGCGAAGACCGCGATGCTCCGGCCCCCGGCCTCCAGGGCGTTGCGGTGGGCGATGGTATCGATGCCCCGGGCCAGCCCGCTGACGATGGTTATCCGGCTCCGGGCTAGGTCGGTGACAATCTCTTCGGTTACCTGCCTGCCGTAGACCGTGGCCCGCCGCGTGCCGACCACCGCCAGGCACCACTCGTCCTCCGGCAACAGTTCGCCGCGGATATAGAGCACCGGCGGGTAATCGTATATTTCTTTCAAGCGGGTGGGGTAGGTGGTGTCCTTGCAGGTGAGTACCCGGACACCGTACCTGATAAGTTTTTCCATCTCGTCATCAGGTGAGATTTTATCGCGCCACTGCGTGATGGCACGCAGGGCAGCACTGTCCAGTCCGGCGCGTTTCAATTCGCCAGGAGTGGCCCGCCAGGCCAGTTCCAGACCGCCGAAATAGCTTTCGAGTTGCCCCAACCGGACACGGCCAATGCCGGGGATATTATTGAAGCCAACCCAGTATTTAATATCAGAGTTCAAGGCAATTTTTATTCTAACACAGGGGTAGGCCAATGACAATTTGAATTTGGGTCGGTTACAAAAGTATAATCAGAGCAAATTTAAAAATCATATTAAAAAGGAGAAGTGATAATGGAAAATTTGTGGCTGATACTGTTCTGGTCCGGGCCTATTGGTCTTGGTATTTTCCTTCTGTGCCTGGGTGGGATGATTTTTCTTATCGCCAAAGCTGATGAAATCAGCAAGCGTGTCAAGAAGGAATATCCCAAAAAATAGACGGCAGAGTAACTAGCTGTAACGCAATCTGGCGGAGAGGGTGGGATTCGAACCCACGGTAACCTTACGGCTACACACGCTCTCCAGGCGTGCCTGTTAGACCACTCCAGCACCTCTCCGCGGTTAAATTGTAGCAGATTTCGATCGATTAATTACAGGATGAAACGGAGAGGGTGGGATTCGAACCCACGCTCCGGAAAACCCGGAGACCGCTTTTCGAGAGCGGCACCATAAACCACTCGGACACCTCTCCCCGGCTATTGAATTCTAGCGGAAAAGGGGCCGCCGGGGCAAGGGCAATTTAATGTTTCTTCCCTTTATCTTTCTCGAAGTAGGGCTCCCGGGTCATCCCCTCGCCGGCGAGCATGATTTCTATCTGGAGAATCGGCCGGTCCACCCGCGTTATCTCCAGCGGGCAGTGAGGGAAACCCCTGGGGAGGAAGACCATTGTCGGCCGGGTGAAGACATGCTTTTCCAGTTCCGCGCCCAGGTACAGCACCACCTCCGCCCCGAAGTCCTCCGGGTCTTCCGGGTTGCCGCCGTACCAGGCCAGGAATTCATCGAAGTTATGGGTATGGCAGGGATTATTGGAAACGAACGGCTTCCTGACGAACTGGCAGCCCATGTTGAAATTATAATTGAATATTTTATGGTTCACCCATAGCCCATCGAAGACTGTCCTGCCGTCATCCTCGGCGTGTATCTGCCGGCGTGGTGGATGGGTAACGTATTTATCATATTTTCCTGACATAGCGAGCCTCCCGATGACTTAGATTGGAGAAATTCTAATCTATTTACCTTTAAACTGTCAACGAACGTGGTTTATTACGTGATTGTCACGATTGTGACGTTTTCGTGACATTTGAAACGTATTATGTGATGTTGTTGTGATACCGATTTCTTACAATATTGTCAACTTAAGCTATTGTTGCATCCGTGAGGAAAGTTAAGGATGTTATACCTGCACCGTGAGATAAAGTCAATTGTTGGAGTGAGGAAATAAAACTTCGGGTGAGGAAGAGCTATGGAAGTAGTTAAAATAAAGGGGTGCAAGCGTTGCGGCGGTGACCTTTTCCTGGAACGTGATCCTGATGGCACCTATATCACATGCCTCCAGTGCAGTGCCATCTACATCAAGCGTCTCACCCCCGCCGTGATACCCAAATCCAAACCAAGAAAAAGCTACGCGCGCTGATTCGTCAGTCTCGCGTAAGCTATTTTTCTTCTCCTGGCTTCCGTTCGCGCTCCCTGAACCAGCGTTTGATTTCGTCCAGGGCGGGCGGGGCGATATAAAAGACCTGAATATCCGGCGGGAACTGGACCTGGTGGTTCTCCCGCATGAAAAGCAGGCCAATCTCATCCGATTTCAGGGTCTCATCTAATCGGCGGGCGATGGATTCGTTTCTCTTTTTACCGGCGGCGATGTATGATTCATAAACCGTAGAAATGACCTTCGGGTTCTGCAGCCCGACCAACAGGCACCGGTTCCAGTCCATGAACTCCATCAGGACATCGCCTTCTTCCAGGGCTTCCATCTGGGCCTTTTTCTCCAGACAGTTACTGACGATATCGTGGCTTTTCTCGCTCAACTCGCCGACGGCTTTGCTGCCGGTATCGCCGGAGTCCGCGACAAGCTCATGATATATCCGGTTCACCGCACCGAGTTTGAGCACCAACTCATCAACCTGCTTGGCTACCTGTTCCCAGTACCTGTTAAATATTTCGAGGTAATCTTCCGGCGGCTCTGGATTACCGAAAATCAGCGGTACAAAGTATAGCTTCCTGCCCTTCTTGAAGTTTTCAACCGGGGGTTTTTCTATCTTCCCGAGTTCCTCGGCCATTGTTTGCTCTCCTTTAAAATCCAGGGATGTACCGTCTACCGCAGCGTCCTGGCGCAGTCCTGGCAGACGATAAGTACCGGGATAAACCTGGTCACTGTTCTCATTTCATGGAGCGGCCTCTCCCGCTGGCAGAGGCGGCACTTGAAACGTATTTCCTTATCTCCTGATTTCCCGGCCTCACCCTTTTCTGTGGTTTTTTCTGCCATTGAAACTCCTTTATAGGCAAGACGGCTTAAAATAGCTACCGCGGCAACGGTACCGTCTGCGCAGGCGTGATGATACTGTCCGCGACTTCCTGATGGCCATCGATAACGGCCCGGCTGACGACGATACAGTGCGCCAGACTGGTCTTAACCCCGACGATTATATTGTCCCACAACACCACATTTTCCACAACGGCGCCATCCTCCAGGCGGCAATCCTGCCCGATTATCGCCGGGCCTTTTATTTTAACACCGGCGCCGATACGGCAGCCATCGCCGATGATTGCCGGCGGCATAATCGATGCCGAAGGATGGATATTGATATTCGCCCCGCGGGATATCCCGTTTTTGGCCAATCTTACCAGGGACACCAGTGGACTTTTGGCGTTTAAGTTTAAAAGGCTGGTATTCAGAGAGAAATATTGACTGGGACTGCCCATGTCCAGCCAGAAGCCGCGGTAGGGAAAGGCGTATACCGGCTTACCCGCTTCCAGCAGGCCGGGGAAAAGTCCCCTTTCAAACATATAGTGGGTATCAGCCGGAATATGCTCCAGTATTTCCGGCTCCAGGACGTAAGTGCCGGCGTTTATCCAGTGAGTGGTGGCCTCGGCGAGGGGAGGTTTCTCAATGAACCTTTTAACTTTCTGACTGTCGTCCGTTTCGACCACGCCAAAGGCGCTGGGGTCGTCCACCCAGGCCAGCGATATGGTCGCCACGGCTTTCTTTTCCTTATGACGGGCGAGTATGTCAGCCAGATTAAGGTCGGTGAAGATGTCCCCGTTCATCACGAAAAACGTGTCATTCAGGAAAGCGGCGGCGTTTTTCACCGCGCCGGCGGTACCCAGCGGCTCTTTTTCCAGGCAGTAGGTGAGCCGCACGCCGCACCGGCTTCCATCTCCAAAGTGCTGTTGAATGACATCCGGGAGGTAGCTTATCGCCAGGATGATATCCTTGATACCGTAGCGCCGGAGATAGGCGAAGGTATGTTCCATCGCGGGGCGGTTGAGGACCGGCACCACGGACTTGGGCCTGTCCTCGGTGAGGGGCCGGAGGCGCATCCCCGGACCACCTACCAGTATTACGGCTTTGAGTGTAGGCATACGGTCAATACTGAATGATTTTATTTAAATGGATATTCTGCTTTAACATGAATCCGGAGAAAATATATAACCAAGCCAATGACTGTGTTCACCATTCATTATAGCATCAAATGGCTTCCAGAGAAAAAGCCGGTGTTGCCATAACAATTCAATACTTGATAAAATGGTTTATCTGTATAGAAAAACGGATGTAACCTGATTAAATCATGTCGATAGAACAAATACTGGCGATCAGTATTTTCGCCCTGCTGCTGATCGTACTCATTATCGGTAAGCTCCCCCGGTATGTTCCGGCCCTCATCGGTGCTGTCCTGGTGATTTTAGTCATTTTTCTGGGCATCATGAGAAGCCCGGAATCTGTCTGGAAGGTCCTGAACCTGGCGCAGCTTGGGCAAGGGCATTTCTGGATGCCCGGCAAAGAACATATCGAGTCTTTCGGCATCAACTGGCAGACCATCATTTTCATCGGCGGGATGATGGTGATGATCGGCGGCATGGAAAAGGTGGGGTTTTTCCGCTGGATATGCCTTCTGGCGGCCAGGCTGGTTGGCTTCCGGGTAATACCGATACTCCTCTCTTTTATGCTGATTTCCGGTTTTCTTTCCATGTTCATCGATAGTATCACCGTGCTGCTGTTCCTGGCCAGGGTCACCATCGAGCTGGGGCGGCTGCTCAAGTTCGACCCGGTACCGGTCATCGTGGCCGAGATATTTGCCGCCAACACCGGCGGCAGCGCCACCATGAGCGGCGACCCGCCTAACATCATCATCGGTACGGCTTTCGGATACACCTTTATGGATTTTGCCGCTAACACCGGACTGATTGCCTGGGTTTGCATGATATTCACCATGGGCTATTTCTACCTCATCTTCCGTAAAAGCCTCAAGCAGCAAACCAACCCGGCGGAGATGGTGAAAGTCAGCCCCACACCTGCCTCGGCGATAACCGACCGCCGCCTCTTTTATATCAGTACAGGTATATTCATTTTGATAGTTGTATTAATCGTAACCCACGCGGAGACAGGGTTTTCGGTGGCTTTTATCGGGGTTATCGCCGCCGTTCTGACAGTCCTATCTGATGTCAAAGACATGACACATCTCTTGAAAGCCGACTGGCAGACGCTGCTCTTTTTCATCGGGCTGTTTATCTGCGTGGGAGGGCTGGAGGAGACCGGTGTCCTGGAAATAATTGCCAAGTTCATCGGTGATGCTTCCAGCGGTCAGATAACCATCGCCATGCCGGCCATCCTCTGGATATCAGGGTTCGCCTCGGCGATAGTGGATAATATACCCTTTGCGGCCACGATGGTGCCGGTAATCAAGGAACTTTCCGTCGTGGGGGCGATGAGCCTGCCGTCGCTCGCCTGGGCGCTGGCGCTGGGGACCGACCTTGGCGGTAATGCCACCCCCATCGGTGCCTCGGCCAATGTGGTGGGCACGGCGGTAGCCCATAAAGAGGGTTACCCCATCAGCTGGGGCAGGTTCTTGAAGTACGCCCTCCCGCCCATGCTGATGGTCGTGGCCATCAGTCATTTGATGCTCCTCTGGCGCTATGCCTGAACGCCTTCCAGTTTGCCAAATGTTAACATTTTATAGTATAATTTTTTTTAATTCGCCCCTGTAGCTCAGGTGGATAGAGCACCAGCCTCCGGAGCTGGGTGCGAGCGTTCAAGTCGCTCCAGGGGCATTTCTAACTTTCGGAGCTAAAGATGGTAAAAGAAAATAGCCTTGTTGAAATCAGATGGCACGGTCGTGGAGGGCAGGGTGCCGTTACCTCCGCCGAACTGCTGGCCCAGGCCGCTATCAGCGAAGGTAAATACGCGCAGGCTTTCCCCAGCTTCGGACCAGAGCGAAGGGGTGCCCCGGTACAGGCCTTTAACAGGATCGACCGCCAGAACCCGGTCAAAATCAGGGCAGATATCACCGACCCCGATTTTGTAGTCGTGCTTGACCCCGGCCTGCTGTCCATCGTGAATGTAACTTCAGGACTGAAAGCCAACGGTCGGGTCATCATCAATACCAGAAAGTCTCCGGAAAAAATCAAAAAAGAGTTTGGCATTAAGCACCCGGTAGCTACGGTTAACGCCACCAGGATTGCCCGTGAGAAACTGGGGGTGAATATCGTTAATACCACGATGCTGGGGGCGGTCATCAAGGTGACCGGGGTTGTGGCCAAGGAATCCGTCCTGGCGCCGCTGGACAACCGTTTCGGCAGACTGGCGGAACGTAATGTTAATGCCATGCAGACGGCTTATGACGAAGTTGTAATAGAGGAGCGATAGATGGCTAAATCTGAAAGCGAACTGACCTGGAAAGACCTTGAGATTGGCTGTATCGTCACCGAACCCGGCAACGCCCGGCAGTACAAGACCGGGGCCTGGCGCTCACAGCGCCCGACCTACGACTTTAAAAGATGTATCAAGTGCGGTATCTGCGCTTTATACTGTCCGGAAGGATGCATCGAGCAGAACGGGGATGGGTATTTTGAAGCTAACATGGACTATTGTAAAGGATGCGGCATCTGCGCCCGGGAATGCTGGACCAAAGTGATTACCATGGTCGAGGAGGAGGAATCATGACCACAAGAGTGGGTATTGAGGTTTCAATTGCCATCGCCGATGCCGTCAAGCTGGCCGATGCTGATGTCGTCGCGGCTTATCCGATTACCCCGCAGACCCATATCGTCGAGCATCTTGCAGAACTGGTGGCCAATGGCGAACTGGATGCCGAATATATACCAGTAGAATCGGAGCATTCGGCCATGAGTGCCTGCGTCGGTTCAGCCGCGGCGGGAGCGCGTACGTTCACGGCCACGGCCGGGCAGGGCCTGGAACTCATGCATGAAGTGCTTTATATTCCCTCCTCGATGCGTCTGCCAATGGTCATGGCGGTAGCTAACCGGGCTCTATCGTCCCCGTTGAGCGTCTGGGGCGACCATTCCGACATGATGGCCGTCAGGGACACCGGCTGGATACAGGTTGTTACCGAAAACGGACAGGAAGCCGTGGACAATATTATCTGCGCCTTTCGCATGGCCGAAGACAGGCGCGTGCTGCTGCCGGTCATGGTCCACCTGGATGGCTTCAACCTTAGCCACGTTATCGAACCGATAATCTTTCCCGAACAAAGCGCCGTTGCCAGGTTCTTACCGAAGAACCAGTACCCTTTACCGTTGAATCCAGACAAACCGGTTTCCATGGGGGATTTCGGGCCTCCCGTTATTTACAGTGAGACCAAGTGGGCGCAGGAAGTCTGTCTCCGGGCTTCGAAGAAGGTTGTTATTGAGGTCTGGGACGAATTCTATAAAACCTTCGGCCGGAAATACTCGCCGGTTGAAAAATACCAGAGCGATGGCGCCAAAGCCCTGCTCATGACCATGGGCAGCTTCAGCGAAACCGCCATGGTCGCTGTTGATGAATTAAGGGCGGAAGGCAAGGATGTTGGTCAGATACGGTTACGTCTCTGGCGTCCTTTCCCCTTCGAGGAATTGCGGCAGGCCGTGAAGGACGCCGATGTTCTCATTGTGCTGGATAGGGCTATTTCCTTCGGTGGGCCAGGTGGCGCGGTGGCCTCCGAGATTAAAGCAGCCCTCTACAACCAGGCCAAAAGGCCCAGGGTTGTCAGCTTCGTAGCCGGGCTCGGCGGCAGGGATATTACCGTGACCGGGTTTAAGGAAATTATCCAGAAAGGCATCGAGATTGCCCGGACCGGGAGTAAAAACGAATACGAGATTTACGGGGTGAGGGAATAATGGAAAAGTACACGGTATATGTGCCCAGACTGGTCCAGCCAAGAGAGAAGTTCGCCCCCGGGCATCGGGCCTGCATCGGTTGCGGTGAAGCCCTGGCGGTAAGGCTGGCCTTCAAGGCTATCGGCAATAACGTTATCGTGGCCAACGCTACCGGTTGCATGGAGATTGTAGCCTCGCAGCTACCCTACACCAGCTGGGAGGTTCCCTGGATTCACACCCTGTTTGAAAACACCGCGGCGGTGGCCTCCGGCATCGAGGCGGCCTACAAGGCCATGCGGCGGAAGGGTGTGCCTGTGCCGGAGAATACCAAAGTGGTCGCCATGGCCGGCGACGGCGGCACCAGCGATATCGGCCTGCAGGCGCTGTCCGGGGCGATGGAGAGAGGGCATGATTTCACCTATCTCTGCTTTGATAACGAGGCCTATATGAACACCGGCATCCAGCGTTCCTCGGCCACGCCCTTCGGCGCGGCGACCACCACCTCTCCCGCCGGGAAAAAGAGCATCGGGCAGCTCACCTGGAAGAAGAACATGCCGGAAATTGCCGTGGCGCATAATATCCCCTACGTGGCCACGGCCACTCACAGCTACCCCTTCGACCTGATGGCCAAGGTGCGTAAGGCTGTCAATACCAGAGGGCCGGCCTATGTTCATATTCTTTCCGTATGTCCCACCGGCTGGCGCAGCGCTACGGACACGGTCATCAGGCAGGGGCGTCTGGCCGTGGAGACCGGCGTCTTCCCGCTGTATGAGGTGGAGAATGGCGTGTACAAAATGAGCCTCGACCTGCCCAGACTGCGGCCGGTCAGGGACTACCTGAAAATACAGGGAAGGTTCCGCCACCTGAGCGATGACAACATCGCGAAGATACAGGCCAGAGTGGCGCTGGAATATCAAAAACTCATGGAGAAGGCGAATCATGGCGGTAAAAAAGCAACAGGAAATCGTAAAACAGGCACTGCAAAAGCACCAGCACGATAAGTCTTTGCTCGTCGACGTACTGCAGGACATCCAGGCGGAAGTCGGCTATTTGCCTCAAGAGATGCTCGAAGAGACCGGCCGGGGACTCGGCGTGCCGGTCAGCCGTGTTTACAGCGTGGCCACCTTTTTCAAGGCGTTCAGCCTCAAGCCGCGGGGGCGCCACCTGATTAATGTCTGTTTGGGCACCGCCTGCCATGTCCGCGGCTCGGACAAAGTCCTGGCAGAAATCGAGAAAGAGCTTAAAATCAAGGCAGGCCAGACCACCAAAGACCTCAAATTCACGCTGGAAACGGTCAACTGCGTCGGCGCCTGCGCTCTGGGCCCCATGGTCATCGTCGGGGAAGACTATCACGGCGAGATGACGCCTGAAGGCGTGGCATCCGTGCTGCAACAATATAAATAACTAGTGGAGGACGTCACCGGTGGCAAAATTGAAAACTGCGGGCGAACTGGAGTCCTTGAGAAAATCGGTGCTGGCTAAAAAAGACCCGGCGAAGGTCGTCATTACTGTATGCAACGGTACAGGATGTCATGCCCACGGCTGCAAGGGCGTTACGGCCGCCTTTCAGGAAGAAGTCAAAAAACGGAAACTGGGAGCGAAAGTAGATGTCAAGGCCACCGGCTGCCACGGTTTCTGCGAACGCGGTCCCCTGGTGGTCATCAAGCCTAAAGAGATATTTTACCAGAGGGTCAGGGTCAGAGACGTGCCGGAAATCCTGTCCGAGACCATCGGCAAGGGCAAACCCATCGAGAGGCTGCTCTATACTGACCGGCAGTCCGGAAAAAAGATTACCTACGAGCCTGACGTCCCCTTCTATAAACTGCAAAAGCGCCTTATCTTCGGCAACAACGGCGCCATCGACCCCACTTCTATCGAAGACTACCTGGCCGTCGGCGGGTACAGCGCCCTGCCGAAAGCTTTAAAAATGACGCCGGAGGCCATCATCGCCGAGATTAAAAAGTCCGGCTTGAAGGGACGCGGCGGCGCCGGCTTCCCGACA
This sequence comes from uncultured Dehalococcoidaceae bacterium, assembly GCA_964462865.1. Taxonomy (GTDB): domain Bacteria; phylum Chloroflexota; class Dehalococcoidia; order Dehalococcoidales; family RBG-16-60-22; genus Fen-1077. Next base: position 29,210 of record CAYWZO010000019.1, read on the forward strand.
GGAGATAAGTGGGCAAGCACCAGGCAGGCCCACGGCGATATCAAGTACGTCATCTGCAACGCCGACGAAGGTGACCCCGGCGCTTACATGGACCGTAGCCTCGTGGAGGGGAACCCGCACAGCGTCCTGGAGGGCATGGTCATCGGCGCTTTCGCCATCGGTGCTCACCAGGGATATATCTATATCCGTAACGAATACCCGCTGGCCGTGAGGACGATGCATACCGCACTCCAGCAGGACGAAGCCTACGGGCTGCTGGGCAAGAATATCCTCGGCTCGGGGTTTGATTTTACCATCAAGATACAGCGGGGCGGCGGCGCCTTCGTCTGCGGCGAATCCACGGCCCTGATGGCCTCGCTGGAAGGCAGGGTGGGCGAGCCGCGCGCCAAGTACGTCCATACCTCGGAGCAGGGGCTGTGGGGCAGGCCCACCAACCTCAATAACGTCGAGACCTGGGCTAACGTACCCCTGATTATCAACAACGGCGCTGCCTGGTACAACAAGATTGGCACCAAGGGCAGCAAAGGCACCAAGATATTTTCACTGGTGGGCAACATCTCTAATACGGGGCTGGTCGAGGTGCCCATGGGCACCACCCTAAGACAGATTGTGTTCGATATCGGCGGCGGTATTCCCAAGGGAAGGAAGTTCAAGGCAGTACAGACCGGCGGCCCCTCCGGCGGCGTTATCCCGGAAAGCCAGCTTGACCTGCCCGTGGACTTCGACGAGTTGACCAAGGTCGGCTCGATGATGGGTTCCGGCGGTATGATTGTCATGGACGATAACACGTGCATGGTGGACATGGCCCGGTATTACACCTCCTTTCTGGAAGGGGAGTCCTGCGGTAAGTGTCTGCCGTGCCGCGAAGGCCTGCGCCATATGCACGAAATTCTTACCCGTATTACTAAAGGAAAGGGCAAGCTGGAAGATATTGGCCTCCTCGAAGAGTTGAGCGCCACCCTGGTCGATGCCTCGCTGTGCCAGCTGGGGGCCTCGGCGCCCAACCCGGTCATGAGCACCATCCGCCACTTCCGCGATGAGTACGAGGCGCATATTAAAGATAAAAAATGCCCTGCCGGCGTGTGCCAGTTCACAAAAGCGAAAGTTAATAAATAAATATGAAATGTCATTGCGAGGCCGTAGGCCGTGGCAATCTCTATCATCGGCTTGGTTCAAATTAGGGATTGCCACGCTACGCTCGCAATGACAGATAGTTTCTAATAGAAACCTGCTAAAAAGGATTGATTAAATGGTAAATTTAACGATTAACGGAAGACAAATCACGGCCCGGGAAGGCACCACGGTGTTACACGCCGCCCGTGAGAACAACATCGATATTCCCACCCTGTGCGAGAACGAGGCCGTAGCCCCTTACGGCGCCTGCCGCCTCTGCCTGGTGGAAATCAAGACGGCCAGAGGCCGGGAAAGACTGGTGACCTCCTGCATCTACCAGGTGGAGGATGGGCTTACCGTGCAGACGAATACCGAGAGAATCCAGAAAATCCGCCGGATGCTGCTCGAACTGCTGCTGGCCAGGTGCCCGGACTCCGACGTAATCAAAGAGATGGCTGCGGAACACGGCGTTACTAAAACACGCCTCACCGAGCAAAAAGGCAATAATAAATGCATCCTCTGCGCCAACTGCGCCCGCACCTGCGAGGAGGTCGTCGGCGTGGCGGCCATCAGCCTCTCCAAGCGTGGCGTGGCCAGGGAACTGACGACGCCATTCGGCGCTGATTTCTCCGAGGCCTGCATCGGCTGCGGCTCCTGCTCTTATAGCTGTCCCACAGGCGCCATCACCATGGTGGACAAAGGTAGCACCCGGACCATCAAATGGCCCCACAATACCATGAAGTTCAAGATGCAGAAGTGCGCCGTCTGCGGCCAGTACTGGGCGCCTATAAAGCAGATTGAATACATCGCCAAAATCTCGGGGACGCCGGTGTCCGATTATGATGTCTGCCCGAGCTGCCGTGACTAGGCTGAAATCCAGAATTCAATTCAGGAGGGGCTTTAAGCCCCTCTTCCTTTTTTCCTCACATATAATCTTCCTGTCATTGCGAGGAGTCCCGATGAAATCGGGGCGACGTGGCAATCTCAATGAGCGTTTTAATTCCAATCGGGGATGGCTTCGCCTTCCGCCTGCGGCGGCATGGTCTCGTAATGACTGAAGCCTAAAAGTAAGAGAACCAATAAAAGGGGCAAGCACGTCTGAAATTGGAGGTTGCCACCGGTTGCACACGCGCCCTTGCTCAAGCTATACTTAATCCGGCGGGGCGTAGCGCAGCTGGTTTAGCGCGCAGCGTTTGGGACGCTGAGGTCGGAGGTTCAAATCCTCTCGCCCCGACCATCAAAGGGAAGGTTGACATAATATTATGAAAAAGACACCGTCTGCCCAGCCCATCGAACGCAATATCGCCATGGAACTGGTGCGCGTCACCGAAGCCGCCGCCATGGCGGCAGCACGCTTCTTAGGTCGCGGTGACAAAATACTGGTAGATGACATGGCGGTCAAAGCCATGCGGAACGTGCTGGGTTTTGTCCGGATGGACGGGATAGTGGTCATCGGCGAAGGTGAAAAGGACGAGGCACCTATGCTCTTCATCGGAGAGGCTATCGGTGACGGCTCGGAACCGAAGGTCGATATCGCCGTCGACCCGGTTGACGGGACAACTCTGACCGCCCGGGGACTCCCCGGCGCCATCTCCGTGGTCGCCCTTTCCGCCCGCGGGACGATGCACTGTCCCCGGCACTTCGTTTACATGAATAAAATCGTCACGGGAGCCGAAGCTAAGAACGTTATCGATATCAACGCCCCGGTGGCGGAAAACCTGAAAAATATCGCCAGGGCTAAGAAAAAGAGAATATCCGAGGTGACCGTCATCGTCCTGGACCGGCCGCGCCACCAGCAGTTACTGGATGATATCCGGAGCGTCGGCGCCAGGGTAAAACTGATTTCCGACGGTGATGTTTCCGCCAGCATCGTAGCGGCCCTGCCGGAGACGGACGTGGACGTGCTCATGGGCGTCGGGGGAACGCCAGAAGGGGTGCTGGCCGCCGCGGCGATACGCTGTATCGGTGGCAGCATGCAGTGCAAGGCCTGGCCCCGCAATGACAAGGAAAGGCAGGGCGCCATCGACCGGGGAGAGGACATCGAGAAAGTCTATAAAACGGAAGATATGATTGATAGTGACGACGTGTTCTTCGCCGCTACCGGCGTCAGCAGCGGCGATTTATTGAGAGGGGTACGCTATTTCAGCGGTGGGGCGCAGACCCAGTCCATCGCCATGCGCGGCCGCTCCGGCACCATGCGCTGGGTGGATGCCCGCCATAACTTCGCTAAGCTGGAAAAGCTAGATTTCATGAAGTTCGCCGAAACCAGGCGATGGTCCCAGGGGTAACTTAAACGCTCTTCAGCAACATGCCCAAGCCCTTGAAGTTCATCCTGATTTCGGGCCATGAGGTGCACCGGCGCAGTCTCTGCCAGAGGTAAGCCGGGCGCAGGTAAAAATACCGATAAGCCTGTTTTAACCAGTTTTTCAGGTCTTCCCGGCTCAACTTATCGCTTTCAAAGACGGGCGTCGTCGGGTTGTCCGTCCCGGCATAGACGAAACTGTCCCAGGAGACGCCTTCTTGCCTGTTTTTCATATAAATATCATAAAGTTCGGTGCCGGGGAACGGGGTGGTGACGGAAAACTGGGCGAAATCCACCTTGAGCCTCTTCGCGAAGTCGATAGTCTGCCGGATGGTGTCCGGCGTTTCCCCGGGTGAACCCAGCATGAAATAGCCGATGATTTGCAGACCCGCCTCGCGGCCGTGGCGGACCGCCTCCTCCACCTGGGCGATGGTGGTATCTTTACGCAGCGTCCTGATAATTTCCGGGGAAGCCGACTCGATGCCGTAAGCCACGGCATAGCAGCCGGCCTGCTTCATGTGGCGTAACAGCTCTTTATCCACCAAGTTGACCCGTGTCTCGCAGGTCCAGGCAATCTTCAGCCCCGAGCCGAGGATTTTATCACAGATGTCATGAACACGCGGACTATCCAGGGTGAAGGAATCGTCATAAAAGGCTATCTCTCTGATGCCGAACTGCTTTCGCAGATAGGCCATCTCGGCCACGACCCTCTCCGGGCTCTGCGCCCGGAACCTGGAGCCGAAAACAGGCTTGGAACAATAGGCGCAGTGATAGGGACAGCCCCGGCTGGTCACCACGGCGGCAAAGGGCTGGGACACACCATGGGGCGGGTGGGGACAGTATTTTTGCCAGGGCAACAGCTCATAGGCCGGGAAAGGCAGGGAGTCCATATCAACCTGGGATGCCCTGTCTGCCGCAGTCTGGATTTCACTTTCCGTCCGGTAGGTGATGCCCGCGACCCTGTCCAGAGGCTGGCTGCCTTGCAGTGCCTGCAAGACCTCGAGGATAGTATCGTCACCCTCGCCCCTGACAATGATGTCTATTTCCGGGGCGGAAGCCATCGTTTCCATCGGGAGCATGGTAGCGTGGGCACCACCCAAGACTATTTTCCGGCCAGGGCTGGCCTGCTTGAGGTAGCGGGCGATTTTCATAGCGGTGCTGATGGTCGGTGTCATGGCGGTCAGCCCGATGACATCAGCATCGGTAACCATAGCCGGGATATCCTCCGGTTGAAGTTCCAGCGCATTGGCGTCCAGCAGCTTCACCGGGTAGCCGGCTTTTTCCAGAATCGCCGCGATTAAAGCCAGACCTACAGGCGGCTGGGGATAGCGAGTGAATTGAGGCGGGTTGACCAGTGTAATATTCAACATGTTTATGATGTAGCTGTAAATACGGGTCGGGTCAACGTTTATCCCTGGTTACCGCGCGATGGATGATATTCGACATGGCGTAGAGTGTAAGTCCATTAAAAACGCTAATAACCCCGATAATAATAAAGAATACGGCCATGAGCGCCCAAGGGGTGGATACCACGCCGCTCTGGGAATAGAGCCGGATAGTAACTATACCGGCGGCCAGCCCTGCCAACATGATAATAACCCCGGCCAGACCGAAGAAAAAGAGGGGTCTTCTTTCTGAAATCATCACCAGCACCTTGGTAAGCACACCCAGGCCGTGCGCTACCGGGTTTAAGGTGGAGCTATCCTTACCGTAGGTGACCGATACAGGTACTTGCGCGATTTTCAGGTTCCGGCTGGCCGCCTCGGCAATTGTTTCGGCTGATATCGCCATACCATCTTCCTCTAAATTTAGGGTCGCTATGGCCTTCCGCGAAAAAGCCCTGAAGCCGCATTCTGAATCGGTAAGAGGGTTTTTCAAAAGGACATTGACAGATTGTGAGATAACCTTCTGTCCGAAGCGCCGGTAAAAGGGTATTTTCCCGGACTGTTTCTCTCTGGTGCCGATGACCACATCATAGCCTTCTAATATCGGCTGGGTAATCTGAGGGATATCGCCAGGGTCATGTTGAGCATCGGCATCCAGGATAATCAGGATATCAGGGTCTTTCTTCCTCGCTTCGTGAAAAAGGCTAAGGATAGCCGCGCCGTAGCCTTTGTTCTCTGGATGGCTTATGACGCTGGCTCCGGCCAGGGCGGCAATCCTGGCGGTTTCATCAGTGCTGCCGTCATCGACGACGATAACTTCATCAACATATTGCCGTGTATTGAGCACCATGGTGCCAATATATTTACCTTCATTATAAGCCGGTAACCCGGCAATTATTTTCGGCTTCTCTTGAGACATATCTTCACTACTCAATTATCAATTGCGATTCCTGCCTCCAGGAAGAGTTTCTTCAGTTCCCTACGTGCCAGCCGGGTAGGGTTACCTCCTTTGTTCTCCCAGCGCTGTACCGTGGAGAGACTAACACCCACTTCCCGAGCCAAGTCCTCCTGCGCCCATTCTCTTCTCTTGCGCAGTTCCCTGACCTTCTCACTTAGTTCTTTCATTATAACCTCCATAAGCTGATACAGGCAAGGGCTTATATCAATATTTACATGCCAGTGAATTATAGAATGAAACAGGTCATTTGTCAATATATAGCATATTATAATGCCTTATGTCCATATTATCATATATTTGTTACCCTGTTGTCCAATATTATGTTCTTAGCATTATTGTGTCTTTTTGACAATAATATATTTAAAGGATAAAATAAAAACGAAATTTTGCGGGAGTAACTCAGGTGGCTAGAGTACCTGCCTTCCAAGCAGGCTGTCGCGGGTTCGAGTCCCGTCTCCCGCTCCACAAAGCTAAGCGACTACCTGCCTAGGTAAAAAATATTACAGGGCCGACCGCAAATGAAAGTGGGAGAAGCGCGCCGGTAAAAAACAAAGCTGTCATTCAAAAGAAAAAACCCGGCACTATGGCTTCCCGAGACGGCGCCAGCGAGCCTCTAGTCTCGCTAGTACCAGCCGTATTTCTTGACTGAGTCAACCATCGCTCTCATGTTCTCCGGTTTTGCATCATAGATGCCACCGCCGTTCGCCAGGATAAAGCCGCCTTCCTTGCCGCAAACCTTGATCAGCTTCTTGCAGTACTCCTCGACATCCTGGGGCGAACCGAGCTGCAGGAGAGGAAGAGGTACGTTACCCATCAGGCATACACGGTCTCCGAGAATTTCCTTGGCTCTGAAGATGTCCGTGCTTTCGAATAAAACGAGTAGGCTCCCTTTCGGAAAGTTGGTGAAATACTCAAGCTGCTTATCACGCCGTCCCTCAAAAAACATACAGACACTATCATATCCGAGACCAAGAGTTGCCTCGATAGACCTCTTCCAATAAGGCCACACGAATTCCTCGAATTGTTTTTGGG
>CAYWZO010000020.1:0-34410 GCA_964462865.1 uncultured Dehalococcoidaceae bacterium
CCAGGTAGAACATGGCGAACTTCATGCCGGAGTACTCGGTGTGGAAGCCGGCCACGATTTCGGAGTCGGCCTCCATCAGGTCGAAGGGGCTGCGGTTAATCTCGGCGCAGGCCGCCGTGAAGAACAGTAGAAAGCCCAGCGGCTGTAAAAGAATAAACGGAATGTCCTGTTTTAATACAATCGTGTTCATGGACAGAGAGCCGGCCGCCAGCACCACGCCGACGATGGACAGCACCAGCGGTATCTCGTAGCTGACCACGGCGGCCACGTTGCGCATGGCGCCGAGCAGCGAGTACTTATTACTGGAGCCCCAGCCGGCCATGAACACGCCGACGGTGCTGATGGAGCTGATGGCAACGATGTACAGGATGCCGACGTTGAGGTCGGCCAGGAGCGCCCCGTTCTGGAAAGGCACCACGGCGAAAATCATCATCACCGGGGCGAAGGAGATGACCGGCGCCAGCCAGTGGACGAGCTTGTCCGCTTTGTCCGGGACGATGTTCTCCTTGAGCAGCACCTTGATGGCGTCCGCCACGGGCTGTAGCAAGCCGAAAGGCCCGGTGCGGTTGGGGCCGAGGCGCGACTGCATCCGGCCCATGCCGCGGCGCTCGATGTAGATGGCACCCATGACCATGATGAGCACGAAGACGATGAGTACCACGGTATAAAACAGCCAGTGCCACCAGTAATTATGGCCCGGCCAGTCCGGCGGGACGGCCGCCAGGGGCAACTGGCTGTTGGCCACCAAATCAACCACCGACATTATCTATCAATCTCTCCCATGGTAATATCGATGCTGCCGAAAATGATAATAAGGTCGGCCACTTTCCAGCCTCTGACCATCTGCCGCAGCGCCGAGAGGTTGATCAGGCTGGTGGGCCGCACGTGACAGCGGTAGGGTGCGATGGAATTGTCCGACGCTATATAAAAACCGAGTTCTCCCTTGGGGGACTCTATATGAGCGTAAGCATCGCCCGCCGGGGGGTGGATAACGTGGGGCAAATCAGCTTTGACTGGCCCGCCGGGTATCTGCTTCACGGCCTGCTCGATGATGCGCAGGCTCTGGGTCATTTCCTCTATCCTGACGCGGTAGCGGTCGTAGCAGTCGCCGTTCTCGGCGGTGGGAATCTCGAACTCGAAGCGCTCATATATTGAATATGGGTCATTCTTGCGTAGGTCCCACTTAATACCGCTGGCGCGCGCCACCGGGCCGCTGATGCCGCAGTTGATGGCGGTGTCTTTCGGCAGGACGCCGATACCCTTGGCACGGGCCAGCAGGATCTCATTTTGCTTGAGGAAAAACTCGAATTCGTTGATAAAGTTGTGCAACTGCGGTATTAATTTCTCCAGCGCCGGCAGGAACTCCGCCGGGATATCCTGGCTCACACCACCGATGCGCATATAGTTATGCATGAGCCGCTGCCCGCAGAGCATCTCTAAAAGGTCATAGATTTTTTCACGCTCACGCCAGAGGTAGAAAAAGGGCGTACCGAGGGCGCCGGCGTCGTTCAACATGGCGCCGACAGCCAGGCAATGGTTGGCAAAGCGCTGCAATTCGGCGGCAATAACGCGGATATACTCGCCCCGCTCCGGTACTTTGATGCCCGCCAGTTTTTCCACGGCCAGGCAGTAGCCAAAGTTGTTGCTCATGGAATTTACATAGTCCAGGCGGTCGGTGAGGGGTATGCAGCCGGTATAGGTGCGTTCCTCCATGAGTTTCTCAATGCCGCGGTGCAGGTAGCCCAGGACCGGTTCGATGTCTAGAACGACCTCCCCGTCAAGTGTCACCCTCATGCGGTAAACGCCATGGGTGCTGGGGTGCGCCGGCCCCATATTCAGCACGAAAGGCTCGGTCTTAAGTGTGATTTCCTGCGTAGTCGTCACCGGTTAAAGTCCTTTCGCAGGGGATGCCCCGGGAAACCGTCCCAGAGGAAAAGGCGTTTGAGGTTGGGATGGCCTTCAAAACTAATACCCATCAGGTCGTAGATTTCACGCTCCTGAAAGTCGGCGCCCTGCCACAGCCCGGTAACCGAGGGAACGGAGGGGTTGTCGCGCCCGTAGCAGCGGGTCTTGAGGATTACGGAGCGGTTAGACTCCAGCGAAGTCAGCTGGTAAACGACCTCGAAATAGCTGTAGAAATCGACGGCGGTAACATAGTTTAAATAGGCGAACTTCAGGCCGTCGGTGTCTTTTAAATAGGCGGCCACTTTCAAGAGAAAATCGCTTTTCACCAGGACACTGTCCTTCCCGGCTTCCTCGATGGCGCCCGGGAATTTCCCGCTTAGCTGGTCGGCGATTTCCTTTGAGGAGATGGCTACTGTCATTACCGGTTACCTTTCTGTTTTAGTCCGGGTAGGCCCGGTAGTTTAGGTAGGTCGGGCACGGAGTGTGCCTTGGCTATCTTCTTCTGTAACATCTGGATGCCATAAATCAGGGCTTCCGGGCGGGGCGGGCAGCCGGGCACGTAGACATCCACCGGGACAATCTTGTTGTAGCCCGGCACCACATTATACGAGGAACGGAAAATGCCGCCGCTGATGGCGCAGGCGCCCATGGCGATCACCCACTTCGGCTCGGGCATCTGATTATATATCCTTCTGACGACGGGGGCCATTTTCCAGGTGAGCGTTCCCGCCGTAAGCAAGAGGTCAGCCTGGCGGGGTGAAGCCCGCATGATTTCCATGCCGAAACGGGCGGCATCAAAGCGGGGAGCTAGGGTAGCCATCCATTCCAAACCGCAGCAGGCTGGGTAACACACTGCGGTCCAAAGCGAAGAGCGCTTTGCCCAGTCCAGCACCCAATCGACGGAGGTGAGCAGGATATTGCGTTTCGCCTCTTCCAGCCAGGCGTCCGGGTCGGGGATGCTCTCGACGCTGGAGGCCTTCAAGTCCTCGATTACCTGGCCTTCGTAGCGGTCGAGCTCGGCGTCGGAGTAGATATACTGTCCTTCTCTATCTATTTCCATTCCAGTACCTTCTTCTGCCAGGCGTAGATATAGCCGATGAGAATAATGAAAACGAGGACCAGTACCACGATTAAGCTGGTGACTCCGAGCTCCCGGAGCTGCACGGCCCACGGATAGAGGAAGACCACCAGGATGTCCAGGGCGAGGAAGACCAGCGCGTAGAAATAATAGCGGAAGTTGAACTGCACCCAGGTCTTGCCGATAGTCTCCATGCCGCATTCGAAGATGGAATTTTTAATGGGGTTGGGGCGGCTGGGGACGATTTTCAGGAACCGGAGGACGATGGGGATAATAACCATAGTAAGGGTGAAAAGGATGACGACGATAAAAAACAGCCCGATTAATCCGTAGTTAGCTAGCAACTGTTCCCCTGACTATTTTAAAGCTCTTTGACGGTTTAGGTTCCCGCAGTACTATATCATAAGATACACAGGGATTCCAAGCACTGCGGGTAGTATACCACAGGTATTTTCAAAAAATCAACAGCCGTCCTCGTGTCATCCTCGCGCAAGCGGGAATCCAGCAACGGCCGGAGAGTAGAGTCTCGGCTACGCGGGAATGACAGTTATGTTTGGGTTATCTTCCGCCGCGCCTGGCCTTGAGAAAATTATCGATTTCATCCAGGTGCATTTTACGATGAATAGCCCGATTTAAAGCGTGCCGTTCCTTCAGCGCCGTAATCGCCTTCTCCAGGTCGGGAGAGAGGGCTTCCAGCTCCCGGTCGAGCGCCTCGGCGGTGAGGACCGCCAGGTTGGCCGTTTCCCTCGGGGGAATGGCCAGCAGGAAGGGGAGCAAGGCGTTATTCACAACATATTCGTCGAAAGGGGCCGGTTTGACGCCTTTTCGCTGCCATTGACGCACCAGGATACGCCGCCGCTCGTCCCAGAAGGCCAGGTGCGCCAGCACCACCGCAATCGTCCAGCCCTCTTTATAGATGACGAGCTTCAATTCTTCATCGGTGAGATTATTGACGAGATTGCGGAGCCTTTCCCGCTCCCTGGCATTTTCCTTAACAAATGCTTTCTCCATTGAATACCTCAACTTATGATAATAAAAGCGGTAAAAACGAGTGCCAGAAGATTTTTACTTAAGGTGGTATTTCTTCGCCAGCGCTTCCAGGCCGGGCATCGAGGCTTCCAGAATATGGTCTTCCACGCAGTACACCAGGCGGAAATACCCGTGCAGGCCGAAGGCCACGCCGGGCACCGTCAGCACGTGGTACTCCTGCTGCAACTCATGGATAAAGGCCACGTCGTCCTCGATGGGGCATCTGGGGAATATATAGAAAGCCCCCTGCGGCTTATTGACCTGGTAGCCCATCCTTACCAGGTTGTCGTAGAGAAAGTCACGGCGGCGCCGGTACTCGGAAACGTCAATAGTCACAGCCTGGAGGTGGCGCACCACATTCTGCATGAAGGCCGGGGCATTGATAAATCCCAGCACGCGTGTGCAAAAGACGAAGCCCGTTATCATGGCATCATGGTCCTCGCACTCCGGGTGCAGGGCAACGTAGCCGATGCGCTCGCCAGCGATGGACAGGTCCTTGGAGTGCGAGGTGGCGATGATGCTGTGCCGGTGGAAATTCAGCGGTGAGGGGTATTTCAGACCGTCATAGATTATCTTTTTATAAGGTTCATCGCTGACGATGAATATTTCTGTCCCGTACTGCGCCTCTTTTTTACGCAAAAGCTCCGCCATCTGCTGCATCGTCCCGGCGCTGTAGACCACGCCGGTGGGATTATTGGGGGAGTTGATAAGTATCGCCTTCGTCCGCGGGCCGATGCCGGCTTCGAGGGCATCCAGGCGGGGCAGGAAATTCTCATCGGTGGGCAGGGGCTTAACCACGCCGTCGTGATTCTCTATGTAGTTAAAGTAATCCACGAACCAGGGGATGAACACGATAACTTCATCGCCGGGGTCGAGGATGGTCTTGAGGGCCACGTTGATGGCGCCAGCCGCCCCAACCGCCATGATAACGTCTTTTTCGGTAAGCTTGAGGCCGGTCTCTTTGGATAATTGCGCGGCCACGGCCGCCCGCGTCTCGGGGTAGCCGGCGTTCTCCATGTAGCCGTGCATACCCTTGAAGGGATGGTCCGCCAGGCGTTTTATCTCGCGTTTGAATTCGGGAGGCGGTTCCATGATGGGGTTGCCCAGCGAAAGGTCGAAGACGTTCTCCGCGCCGAACTGCTTCTTCATGGCGATGCCTTCTTCGAACATCCGCCTTATCCACGACCCTAACTCCATGCCTTTTTTAACTCTTACCGATACGGACACCTTCGATTTCCTTTCTCCCGGCTTCAAAGGCCTTAAGGTTGATATCACGAATATTTTCCGGCAGGAACCGGGCCACGCTCTCTTTCCAGGTCTCTATTTCCAGCGGGGCAAAAGCCGCCAGGCACCCGAGCATGTACAGGTTAAGCGTCCTGACATTGCCCAGCTGCTGGGCACGGCCGGTGCCGTCCACGAAGTAGACCTGGTCGGTCTGCCGCTTCAGGGCGGCGGCGACCTCGTCCTGGGAGGGGTACTTTTCCTGCCCCAGGCTGACGGACAGCGGCGGCTGTTCGTAGAGATTGACGATGGCTGTGCCGCCGGGCCGGAGGTAATGGCCCCACCGGGCCGCCTCCAGCTTCTCAAAGGCGAGGAGCAGGTCCGCCCGCCCTTCCGGGATGAGTGGCGAGAAGACCTTGTCTGCCATCCGTACGTGGCTGACAACGCTGCCGCCGCGCTGGGCCATCCCCAGCGTATCCGTCTTTTTCACGTCGTAGCCGGCGGCGATGGCCGTCTCGCCGATGATGTCACTGGCCAGGACGACCCCCTGGCCGCCCACCCCGATGACAAGCAGGTCCATCTTTTTCAAAGTCATTTTCTGTTGCCTATTCATTATATGGATATGTTTATTTTATTTAGTATCGCGCCCGGAAATTGCCTGCTTCGGGCAGAGCTGCTCGCAGATGGTGCAGATATCTCCGGCGCAGAGCGTCGCATCGATGAACACCCGGCCGTCCTGTGAGGTCTGTATGGCCGCGCAGCCGAGGCGCAGGCAGGTGCCGCACTGCGTACACTTCTCCGCGTCAACGACCCGGGGATTGGCCCGCTTTTTCACCCTCACAGCGCAGGCGCCGCGTACGATGATGACGGAGACCTCCGGCCTGGCCAGGGAATCTCTCACACCTGCACGCAGCTCTTTGATGTTAAAAGCGTCAATCACCTTGACGTCCTTCACGCCGATGCCCCTGACCAGGCTCTCCAGGTCCACGGCGAAGGTCTGCTCGCCCTGGGCGGAAATGCCGGTGCCGGGGTGCTCCTGGTGGCCGGTCATGGCGGTGGTGCGGTTGTCCAGTATTAAAATCGTAATATGCCCGTCGTTATAAACGGCGTTCACCAGGCCGGTGATGCCGGAATGCATGAAGGTGGAGTCGCCGATGACGGCCACCACCTGGCTCCTGACGCCGGCCTTTTCCATGCCCAATGCCTGTCCGATGCCCGCACCCATGCAGGCAGTGGTGTCCAGGACGTTGAGGGGCGGGTAAGCGCCCAGCGTGTAGCAGCCGATGTCGCCGGTGATAATCAGCTTCGGTTCCTTCTTGTCGCCGTCTTTGCCTTCGAGCAGCTTGGAGCGCTGGCCGAGGCTGTTGAGGACGGAGTAGATGCCGGTATGCGGGCAGCCCGGGCAGAGCAGGGGAGGGCGCCGCGGCAGTCCAGTCGCCGGCGGTAAGACTTTCCCGGTCTCGGACTCCGGTAGCAGGCCGGCGCCGACGGAGCTTTCGGTGACGATGCGCGTGTTAAGCTCGCCCACGAGGGGAATGAACTCCTTGCCGGTGACCTTGATGCCCATCGCCTGGATGTTTTCCTGGAGAAACGGGTCAAGCTCTTCGATGACGATGAGGCGCTTGACCCCGTCGGCGAACTCTTGAATCATTTTCTTCGGCAGCGGCCAGGTCATCGCCAGCTTGAGGAAGGACGCTTTCGGGAAGACTTCCCGCGCGTACTGGCAGGCGACGCCGCTGGTCACGATGCCGAGGTCGCGGTTGCCCCAGGTTATCTGGTTCAGGGGGAAGGTCTCGGAGAAATCTGCCAGCTTGAGCAGGCGTTCCTCCATGATGGCGTGCCGCGGCAGGGCATTGACCGGCAGCATGACGTATTTCTTCACGTTAAAATGGAAGGCGGGCTGCGCGTTTTTCACGGTGCGCTGTCGGTTTACCGCCACCACCGACTTGGAATGCGCGATGCGCATGGTGGTGCGCAGCAGCACCGGCGTATCGAACCGCTCGCTGATATCGAAGGCCATGGCCACCAGGTCGTAGGCCTCCTGGCTGTCGGCAGGTTCGAGCATCGGCACCTTGGCCAGCCGGGCGTAGTGCCGGTTGTCCTGCTCGTTCTGGGAACTGTGTATCTGCGGGTCGTCGGCGCTGACCACCACCAGCCCGCCGATGGTGCCCGTGATGGCGGCGGCCATGAAGGGGTCGCTGGCCACGTTCAGCCCGACGTGTTTCATGGATACCATGGCGCGGGCGCCCGTGTAGGCGGCGCCCAGGGCTACCTCCATGGCCACCTTCTCGTTGGTGGACCACTCGGCGTGGATGTCCTTAAAGCGCGCCAGATTTTCCAGGATTTCGGTGCTGGGCGTGCCGGGATAGGCGGAAGCCACCTGCACCCCGGCGTGGTAAGCGCCTAGCGCCAGGGCCTCGTTGCCGGACAACAATTGCAGATTCTGTGTTTTATTCATCAACGCAAAACAATAATGATAATGGAAATATTATATTAAACTGGATGATATATTGTCAATATATTACGCATCCCGATATTTACGAGACAAATACATTTAGATTTTACCATACATCTTCATGGCAGTACAATCACGGGCAGACAAATGAAAAAGCTTGCCTTATTGAGAAATATTACGGACTTTCTTATACTTTAAAGAATGAGACGATATTATCCCAAGATATTAGTGGTTGCACTGGTGCTGGCGGCGCTCGTTTCGTTAGCAGGCTGCCGGGGCTCCCAACCGGCCGGCGGCGGGGTGGATAAAGCGGCCATCATCGACCAGCTTTTTCTCCTCGAGCCGAACCCGTCCTTAATCGATAGCGCCACGCAAATCCTGGAGTTTTATGGGTTTACGGTCGACCTGTGGCAGGGTGGTGAAGTCACCGTGGATTTTTACCGCAAGCTCCCCGGGATGGGCTATAAATTCATTCTCTTCAGGGTGCATTCCGGCCTGCTGATGAGCCTGGAAGGCGGCGAGGCCAGACCGCTGGACACCACCTACCTTTTCACCGCCGAGAACTATACGACGACCAGGTACGTCACGGACCAGCTCACCGATAAAGTGTCCAACGCGATGATGTACGAGAAATACCCGCTGGTATTCGCGGTGAACTCGGCTTTCATTAAGGGCGCTGGCGGAAGGTTTGATGATACGGTGGTCATTTTGCTCGGGTGCGAAAGCTATTATTACGATGACATGGCGGCGGCTTTTATTGAGAAAGGGGCCTCGGCCTACGTGGGCTGGAGCACGGTGGTCAGCCTGCAGCACGTCGATAAAGCGGCGCTGGACCTGCTGCAGAATCTGTGTCAGCAAAACCTGACCCTGGGGGAAGGGATTTCCCGGACGATGGCCGACCTGGGCCGTGACCCGAGCTTCGGGGCTTACCTGAAATTCTATCCAAATGACAGTGGCGGCAAGACTTTGCGGGAGCTTATTAAAGGAAACGGGGGTGCCGAAGAGTAAAAGGAGAGCATGAACGACCAATGGTATAATATCGGCCCCGAAGAAGCTTTACAAAAACTCGAATCGAAGCTGCCCGGCCTGACGGCCAACGAGGTTGGTTCACGTCTGCGCCACTTCGGCCCCAACCAGCTGGAACGCGGTAAAAAGACCCCGCCGGTGATGGTCTTCCTCCAGCAGTTCATGAGCCCGCTCATCTACGTCCTGCTTATCGCCGTGGCGATATCGCTGGCGGTGCGCCATTTCACGGACGCGTATGTGGTCATCGGCGTGCTGGTGCTCAACGCCGTCATCGGTTTCATCCAGGAGACCCGGGCGGAGAAGGCCATGGAAGCGCTGATGAAGATGGCCGCCCCGCAGGCCAGGGTGCGCCGCGACGGCGTCCTGAAGATGATACCGTCCCGTGAAATCGTCCCCGGGGACATTTTGCTTTTCGAAAGCGGCGACAGGATACCGGCGGACGCCCGCCTGCTGGAAGTCGCCAACCTGAAGGTGAACGAGGCCACTCTCACCGGCGAATCAGTGCCGGTGGACAAGCTCACCCGGCCGCTCCCCGGGGAGTTGATCGTGGCCGAGCGCAAGAACATGGTGTTCATGGGCACCGTCGTCACCTACGGCCGGGGGACGGCGGTGGCCGTCAGTACCGGCATGACTACCGAGATGGGCCGGATCGCCAGCGGGCTCCAGGAAGTCAGGCCGGAAAAGACCCCCTTGCAGGCCAGCATCGCCAAATTGAGCCGTTATCTCATCGTCCTCTTTCTCGGCGTCTGCGCCCTGCTGGTAATCGTCGGTCTTATCAAGGGCCTGCCGTGGCTGGAGGTATTCCTGCTGGCGGTGGCCGCGGCGGTATCGGCCATTCCGGAAGGGCTACCGGCGGTGGTCACCGTGGTCCTGGCCATCGGCATGAGGATGATGGCCCGCCGCCACGCCATCGTGCGCAAGCTCGTGGCGGTGGAGACGCTGGGGTCGGCCACGGTCATCTGCTCCGATAAAACGGGGACACTCACCATGAACCAGATGACGGTCAGGCGCATCTTTCTGGGCGGCCGGTGGATTGAAGTCACTGGGGAGGGCTATAACCCCGAGGGTAGTTTTATCAGCAATGGGCAGAAGCTCGTCCCGGCGGACGCGCCGGCGCTCGACCTGCATCTGAAAATAGGCGTCCTTTGCAATGACGCTTCCCTGATGCGGGAGGGAGAGAATTGTTGCAGCATCTTCGGCGACCCTACCGAAGGCGCCCTGGTGGTGGCCGCCGCCAAGGCCGGCCTGGAGCGTGAGAAGCTGAACAAGGACTATCCCCGCCTGGATGAGATACCTTTCCAGAGCGAAAAGCTCTATATGGCCACCCTGCATCACCGCGACGGCGGGCGCGCCGCCTATGTTAAAGGGGCGCCGGAAAAAATCCTTTCCATGAGCAATTCCATGTATCGCGGGGACGTTATTGTTCCCCTGGATGATGCCGGCTTTCAGGCGGTCTTGCAGGCCAATAATGCCATGGCCGGAGAAGCGATGCGCGTCATCGCCACGGCCTATGTCGACCTGCCCGCCGACCTGGATGACCTTGAAGAGGAGCATATCCGGGGCAGGCTGGTACTGGTGGGCCTGTCCGGCATGGCCGACCCGCCCCGCGAGGAGGCACACCAGGCCATCAAGCTGTGCCGTGAGGCGGGCATCAAAGTCATCATGATTACCGGTGATAACAAGCTCACTGCGGAGTCCGTCGCCCGCCAGCTGGAGCTGCCGCCGGGGCAGGCGGTCACCGGGAACGAACTTAACACGATGAGTGATGAAGAGTTGTCGTCGCAGGTCGAAGGTATCTCGGTCTTCGCCCGCATCGAGCCAATTCAGAAGCTAAGGATAGTCAACGCCCTGAAAAGCCGCGGGCATATCGTGGCCATGACCGGCGACGGCGTGAACGATGCCCCGGCCCTGAAGGCGGCCAATATCGGCATCTCGATGGGCATCACCGGCACGGACGTGGCCAAGGAGGCCAGCAACATGACACTGGCCGATGATAACTTCGCCTCGGTCGTGGCGGCGGTGGATGAAGGCAGGGTGATATTCAATCGATTAAGGAACGTGATATTTTTCCTTTTGAGTACCAACATCGGCGAGCTGCTGGCGCTGATTCTGACCATCCTGTTCCTCGGCAAGGCGCCGCTGCTGGCGGTGCAGATTATCTGGAACAACCTGCTGACGGATACCGCGGTCGCGGTGCCCCTGGGACTGGAACCCAAGACCGGCAATGAAATCAGACAGCCGCCCCGCCACCCCGCCGTGGGGATTCTCTTCCCCGGGATGCTGTTGCGCATCGGTTTCATGTCGGTCATGATGGGTGCCGGCGTCTTCGCCGTTTTCAACTGGGCGCAGGCCCGGATGAGCCTGGATGAAGCCCGCACCGTCGCCTTCTGCACCATGGTCACCTTCGAGTGGTTCCGCGCCTTCAACGCCCGCTCGGACGAGCGCACCGTTTTCCAGCTGGGCCTCTTCCGCAACCGCTGGCTGGTGGCCTCGGTCACGGCGGCCATATTGATTCAGATGGCTGCGGTCTACGCGCCGTTCCTGCAGGTGGCTTTCCATACCGTGCCCTTGAGCATCGACAGGTGGGGTATTATCCTGCTCTCCGGCGGCAGTCTCTTCGTTATCGAAGAAACGCGCAAGGCCCTGTTCCCCCGGGTTTTCAGCTTCGGCAAGTGGCGACCCCTGAAATTACGATGAAAAAAAGAGCCGGAGTTTTACCCCCGGCCCCCTTTTCCGCCGTTGAAATTGCGTATTTATTTCGTCTTGATTTCTATCTTTTTGGGCTCCGGAGCCTCGGTCTTGGGCATCCTTATCTCCAGCAGGCCCTTCTTGAGGGTGGCGGTAATCTTATCGCCGTCAACACGGGTGGGCAGAGTCATGTAACGGACATATTGCCCGAAGGAGCGCTCACGTGCGTAGTGCGTGGTCTCTTTCACTTCTTTCTCCGCCTTTTTCTCCGCCTTGATGGTCAGCACGTCGCCGTCCAGTTTGATGTCCAGGTCCTTCTTCCTGATGCCCGGTAGCTCCGCCTTGACGACCAGCTCCTTGTCCTCTTCGTACATGTCCAGCTTGGGGACGAGGCCGGTCTCAAAGGCGGTTCTGGCCATCTCCTCGACCTCTTCCAGCAGGCTGAAAGGCGAGGCAAACGGACGCAGTGACATACCTCCATTAGGATTCCATCTGATTAATGCAGCCATGGTAAACCTCCTTACCTTTAATAATCAATTCTTAAGTTTATTATAGTGATTTTATCAGAATGAGTCTGCGACTTTAGTCACACATATTGTCGTCGGAACGTTTTTGCTTGACACCCATGAGTACTTGAATTACTCTTAAGACATAGTTAAAGCTGGATACGGGGAGGTGGCGTTGATGAAAGAGATTTTATGGGATAAAGAGAAGCTGTATCGCCTGGTGCACGGCCGCCTCGGCGATCGTTTGCTCATCGTCGTCTCCAACCGCGAGCCTTACGTCCACACGCTTTCCGGCGGCGCAGTAACGTGTCACCGCCCGGTGAGCGGGCTGACCGAGGCGCTCGACCCCGTGATGCGGGCTTCCGGGGGCACCTGGGTGGCCCAGGGCACCGGCGATGCCGAC
The DNA here is from genome assembly GCA_964462865.1 of uncultured Dehalococcoidaceae bacterium. Taxonomy (GTDB): domain Bacteria; phylum Chloroflexota; class Dehalococcoidia; order Dehalococcoidales; family RBG-16-60-22; genus Fen-1077. Next base: position 12,312 of record CAYWZO010000020.1, read on the forward strand.
CGGCAGGTCGTCGATGAACGCGATTGTGTGGCTGTACCGCCGGACAGACCCGAGTACACGCTGCGCCGCGTCTGGCTCACCGACGAAGAAGTGAAGGGTTTCTATCTCGGCTTTGCCAACGGGGCACTCTGGCCGCTGTGCCATATCACCTTTACACCGCCGGTGTTCCGTGAGGAGGACTGGATTACCTATCAAAAGGTCAACGGCATCTTCGCCGATGCTGTTATGAAGGAGGTAGGCGGTAAAAAGGCGGTGGTGCTGGTACAGGACTATCACCTGGCCCTGCTGCCGCGCTATCTCAAGCAAAGAAATCCGGACCTGACCGTGGGGCAGTTCTGGCACATCCCCTGGCCACCTTACGAGGTCTTCCGCACCTGCCCCTGGGCCGGGGAGATAATCGACGGCATGCTGGGCAACGACCTCATGGGCTTTCACACTCCCTCTTTCTGCCGCAATTTCATGGACTCGGTCGAAAGAGATTCGGGAGCCAGGGCTAACCATAGCAAAAAGACGGTGGCGCATGGGGGTAGTGTTACTTACATCGAGCCTTTCCCCATCAGCGTGGACTTCGCTGGCATCGATGCGGAGGCCGGGGCGGACGCCGTGGCGGAAGCCATGGCTTCCCTGCGCCGCGAGTACAACCTTGATGGCAAGTACGTCGGCCTGGGCATGGACCGACTGGACTATACCAAGGGCATCCCGGAGAGGCTCCAGGCGCTGGATAAATTCCTGGCGGACTGCCCCGAATATCGGGGCAAAGTGGTTTTCATCCAGGCCGGTATGCCCAGCCGGACCGAGATTGACACGTACCAGGACATCGGGCGGCGGATTGAGGAACTGATAGATGGCATCAACGCCAGGTTCGGCACCGGCGACTACCTGCCGGTGATACGCATGAACCGGCAACTTGATACGGTCACGCTGCACGCCCTGCGCCGCCTGGCCTGTTTCGCCGTGGTCAGCTCTTTACACGATGGGATGAACCTGGTGGCCAAGGAATACGTCGCCGCCCGGGGCGATGGCGACGGTGTCCTTATTTTAAGCCGGTTCGCCGGGGCCGCCGAGGAAATGCCGGAGGCTCTGCTTATCAATCCATACAATATCAGCGAGTTTGCCCGGAAAATCAAACAGGCCGTTGAAATGCCGGAGTCGGAAAGGCGGCGGCGCATGAAAAAGCTACGCGCCATGGTGGCCGGTCATAACATCTACCGCTGGGGGGCCACTATGGTTTCCCGGCTCATGGAGATTGCGGGGGCCTGATGCAGCACCTTTTTCAGGCCTGGCCGGATTTTACCGCCGCTGTCAGGGCCGCCCCGCATGTCCTGCTCCTGGCCGACTATGACGGCACCCTGGCCGCTATCGTGGGGCGCCCCGAGGACGCGGTGCTCTCCGCCGGCACCAGGCGGAAGCTGGAGGCTCTGGCCCGGAAAACGGAAATCAGCACGGGCGTCATCAGCGGACGGCAGCTCTCCGAACTGAAGGCCATCGTCGCCATCGAAGGCGTTTACTACGCCGGCAACCACGGGCTGGAAATTGAGGGTCCCGGCCTGGATTATATCAGCCCCGGGGCCGAAGCTGCCCGCCCTGTAATCGCCGCGCTGGGTAGGCAACTGGCGGAGGCGTTGCAAAACATCGCCGGGGTCATTATCCAGGAGAAGGATTTCAGCGTGAGCGTCCACTACCGGCTGGCGCCGGATAAGGAAGACATTGTCACCGATGCCGTAAAGCGGATTACCGGACCGTATATCGATAGAGGGGAAATCATAGTGTACCCCATGAAGAGGGTCTGGGAGATACGGCCGCCGCTGGACTGGGACAAGGGCCAGGCCGTAATGTTCATCGGGCAGCACATCAAAGACGCTCTTAAAATCGGCCGATTGCTGACCATTTACCTGGGCGATGACACGACCGATGAGGACGCCTTCAGAGTGCTGCACCGTCCCGGTGGCTGGAGCGTCTTTGTCGCCGGGGAAAAGACCACCTCGGCGGCGGACTATTATCTGGGCTCGGTGCAAGAGGTGGAGGAGCTACTGGACAGGCTGATTAAACTGAAGTAAGAGTCCCGTGGGACCTAGATAGTCATGTCGCGGCCTATCGTTACGCCGGAAGGTATTTTGGTGTTTTTACTGATAATCGTCAGCCCGGTGCTTGATATCCTGGGACGCTGGCGGTTGGCCCGGTAATCGCTGCCGTAGCCGACGTGGCAATTCTCTTCCACGATAACACCCTCGTCCAGTATCGCCCGGTCGATCACGCTGTCCCGGCCGATGACGGTATCGTACATGATCACGGAATCTCTCACCACCGCCCCCCTGGCGATATGTACCCGCGGCGACAGTATGGAATGCTCCACGTGGCCTTCGATGGTGCAGCCGCTGGAAAGCAGGCAATCGACGACGTTGGCCGTGTCGGATATTCTGGAAGGCGGTGCTTCCTGCTCCTTGGTGTGTATCGGCCAGTTAATATCGTAGAGGAAGGACTGGGGCATGGATATCATGTCCATGTTGGCCTGCCAGTAGCTCGCCACGGTACCGATGTCACGCCAGTAACCGTCGAACGTATAAGTGTATATTTTCCCCTTTTCTGTCATCTTGGGGAAGATATGCTTGCCGAAGTCATCGTCCGGGATGGTATCCAGCCACTTCCGGAGCGTTTCTTTTTTAAAGATATACACGCCCATCGAGGCGAGATTGCCCTGTGGTTTCTTGATTTTCTCCTGGAAATTGGTCACCCGCCCTTTCTTGTTTATCACCACTGTCCCGAAACGGTAAAGCTCCTCCTCCGGTATCGGCGTGACGGCCAGTGTGGCGTCGGCGCGGGCAGCCTGGTGCTTCTCCAGCATCGGCCGGTAATCCATTTTATAGACGTGGTCGCCGCTAAGGATAAGGATGTAATCGACTTCTTCCGCTTCGATACTGTCAAGGTTCTGGCGTACGGCATCGGCCGTTCCCTTGTACCAGTCGCGGCCCCTCTCCGGCGCCGGGAAGGGTTGCAGGAGGCGTATTTTCCGGTCCGGAGGGACGAGTCCCCAGGGCGTGCCCACGCCGATATGCTCGGTGATGGAGGTCGGCTGGTACTGTGTGAGGACGACGACGTTATAAACCCCGGAATTGACGCAGTTGCTCAGGACGAAATCGATGATGCGGTACCTGCCGGCAAAGGGAACGGCCGGTTTGGCGCGCTCCTGGGACAGGATGCTCAACCGCTCCCCGCGCCCTCCCACCATGATTACCGCCAGTAATTTGTCCATAATATTTTGTCCCTTTTAATACTAATGCCTAAATATGATATAGGCATTACACAAATATGTCAATCATAACCGTATTTATACCGGTATTACCCCTTTTTCCTTCTCTGTTTTTATTGACACTGGAGCTAAAATGTCATTTAATTGAATAAAACGCATGTATTACTTCGCCTATGCCTCGAACTTGAGTAAGAAGCAGATGCAGGCGCGCTGTCCCGATAGTAAACCCGGGTTCGTGGCTGTTTTACCCAATTATAAACTGGTTTTTACCGGCTGGTCCCGGGAATGGCGCGGCGGTAAGGCTGCGATAAAGTCTTCCCGGGGAGATAAAGTACGGGGCGCTATCTATGAGGTGACCGATGCCTGCCTGCGCCAGCTGGATAAGTACGAGCCCGGCTATATCAGGCTCAACGTTACCGTTTTCGATGAAGACAACCAGCCGGTCCAGGCGGTCACCTATGTCAAGGCGGGCCAGCTGGATGAGACGATGCCTTCGAAGGAGTACGGGGAAATCATCCGGCAGGGCTACCGGGACTGGGGCATTGCCTAGGCGGGTTTTCTGTTTATTCGGTCGAATTTACCCGTGGTACATATGGTACAATGTAAGCCGGGACACAGGTATCCCGGGTAACAGTCAAAAGATGAGTGAAATCGGCAGGCCGTCCCGAGACGAGGAGCGGAAGCACCCGTTACACGGCCAGTTAAACGGTGAAGTGCCCTGGCTGGATGGGTGTGCGGAGTACGGCCGGGAGACATGTTTGGACTGCCCGGTGCCGCTGGAAAAGTGCCCTGCGGAACACCCCCGTCTTCATAAAGGCGGTCGGCCGAAGGGAAGTAAAAATAAGGAGTGATGATGACCAGGACAAAAGACTATGATGTTAAAAACCCTGCTTTAGCGGCAACCGGCAGGCAGCGTATTGATTGGGCCTACCGCGAAATGCCTGTCCTCCACCTTATCCGGGAAAGGTTCACGGTGGAAAAGCCCCTCAAGGGTATCCGCATCGCAGGGTGCCTGCACATCACTACCGAGACGGCCAACCTGGGGTTGACTCTCCAGGCGGGTGGGGCCGATGTTGTCCTCTGCGCCTCCAATCCGCTAAGCACTCAGGACGACGTCGCTGCGGCGCTGGTGGACTACGGCATCCCCACCGGCGCTATCAAGGGTGAGGACGAGGTCACGTACTACAAGCATATCAGTATGGCGCTGGACAGCCGGCCCAACCTCTCCATCGATGATGGTGCTGACCTGGTGACCACGATGCATACCAAGCGGAGCGATCTCATCAAGAATATCATCGGCGGCAGTGAGGAAACCACTACCGGTGTCATCCGCCTGCGCAGCATGGCCAATGCCGGGCAGCTCAAGTATCCCGTCATCGCCGTTAACGACGCCGATACCAAGCACCTCTTCGATAACCGTTACGGCACCGGCCAGAGCACCATCGACGGCATTACCCGCGCCACCAACATCCTCTGGGCCGGCAAGAAGGTGGTGGTCTGCGGCTACGGCTGGACGGGCCGGGGCGTGGCGATGCGGGCCCGGGGAATGGGGGCGCATGTCATCGTTATCGAGGTGGAGCCGGTACGCGCCCTGGAGGCCGTCATGGAAGGCTACCAGGTCATGCCCCTGCTGGAGGCCGCCAAGGTGGGCGATATCTTTATCACCGTTACCGGCGATAAGAACGTCATCGATAAAGCCCATTTCCAGGTGATGAAAGACGGCGCCATCCTGGCCAACAGCGGCCATTTCAACGCGGAAATCAATATCCCGGTCCTGGAAGGCCTTTCAAAGAAGAAACGCACCATCCGCGACTTTGTTGAGGAGTATACCCTCAAGGACGGGCGCTGCCTGTTCCTGCTGGGCGAAGGCCGGCTGATTAACCTGGCAGCGGCGGAAGGCCACCCGGCCAGCGTCATGGACATGAGCTTTGCCAACCAGGCGTTGTGCATGGAGTATCTGGTCAAGAACAAGGGGAAGCTGGAAATCAAGGTCCACAGGGTGCCCGAGGAAATCGATAAAGAAGTGGCCCGCCTGAAGCTGAAAGCCATGAGCGTGGCTATTGATACTCTTACCGCGGAGCAGCAGAAGTACCTGGCCAGCTGGGAAGAAGGGACTTAGTGTAACTGTCATTGCGAGCCATCCGCCACAGGCGGAGGCGTGGCAATCTCAATGAAGAATCTGAATCAGTGATAGGGATTGCCACGTCGTCCCGATGAAATCGGGACTCCTCGCAATGACATAATAGTAATATCTCTATTGCGGAGGGGAAAATGCCTAACAGTTTTGCCAGCTCACCGAAATTCCTGTTTACCTCGGAGTCCGTGACCGAAGGGCACCCGGACAAGATTTGCGACCAGGTGGCGGACACCATCCTGGACGCGATTATGGAGAAAGACCCGTACGGCCGCGTCGCCTGCGAGGTCGCCACCACCACCGGCCTGATGATTGTCCTGGGTGAGATTACCACCAGTTGTTACGTCGAGGTGGCGCAGATTGCCAAGGACGTTATCCGGGACATCGGCTACACGCGCCCGGAATACGGGTTCGACTATGAATCGGTGGGCGTGCTGGTATCCATCAAGGAGCAGTCCGCCGATATCGATATGGGGGTCAGCAAATCGCTGGAGGCCAAGGAGACCACCGGCATCAGCCACCTTGACGAAATCGGCGCCGGCGACCAGGGCATGATGGTCGGCTTTGCCTGTAACGAGACGCCGGAGCTGATGCCCCTTACCGTATCACTGTCGCAGCAGCTCTGCCGCCGCCTCGCGGAAGTCAGGAAGAGCGGGAAGCTCAAGTACCTGCGGCCGGACGGCAAGTCGCAGGTGACGGTGGAATACAACAACGGCGTCCCCAAACGTGTGGATAACGTCGTCATCGGGGCGCAGCACGACCCGGACGTCACCCACGCGCAGATTGAGAAGGACATCATCGAGCATGTCATCAAGGCCGTTGTCCCCGCCGCGCTGATAGATAAAAACACGAAGTTCTATGTCAATGCCACCGGCAGGTTCGTTATCGGCGGCCCTGTGTCCGATACGGGCTGCACCGGCCGCAAGATAATCGTGGATACCTACGGCGGCGTCGCCCGGCACGGCGGCGGCTCTTTCTCCGGCAAGGACCCCACCAAGGTCGACCGCTCGGCGTCTTACATGGCGCGCTACATCGCCAAGAACATGGTGGCTGCGGGCCTGGCTGACCGCCTGGAAATCCAGGTGGCCTACGTTATCGGTAAGGCGCACCCGCTCTCCGTCTCTGTGGAGACCTTCGATACCGGCAAGGTGCCCAATAAGGTCATCGAAGACCTGATTCAGAAGCACTTCGACCTGCGCCCCGGCGCTATCATCCAGGCCCTCGGCCTGCGCCGCCCCATCTACCGCCAGGTTGCCGCCTACGGCCACTTCGGCCGCGCGGACTTGGACCTGCCCTGGGAAAAGACGGACAAGGCGGCTCTTTTAAAGAAAGAGGGGCTGGGGAAGTAGGGGGAGTTTAAGAGGGGTGCAGCCCCTCTTTATACGAAATGTCATTGCGAGGAGCGTAGCGACGTGGCAATCTCTATCGTTGTACAAGTATATCATTGAGATTGCCGCGCCTCCCCCGATTTCATCGGGGGAGGGCTCGCAATGACTATAGTACAAAGGGGGTGAGTCAAATAGAAAAACCAAACCCCATCAAGTTCGGCACGGACGGCTGGCGCGGTATCATCGGCGAGGACTTTACCTTCGAAAACGTCCGCTACTGCGCCCAGGGCGTGGCCGATTACCTCAAGCAGGCGAAGCTCACCGGGCGCGGCATCGTCATCGGCTATGACACGCGCTTCGCCTCGGAAGACTTCGCCGCCGCCGCCGCGGAAATCATCGCCGGCAACGGCATCAAGGTCTATCTGGCCCCTAAAGTTGCCCCTACACCTGTCATCAGCTACGGCGTCCTGACGCAAAAGGCCGGCGGCGCTATCATCGTCACCGCCAGCCACAACCCCGGTATCTGGAACGGCTTTAAGTACAAGGACGAGCACGGCTCCAGCGCCTCGGATGAAATCACTTCGAAAATAGTCGGCTTCATTGATAAAGCTTATGGTGCCGGCAAGTTCAACCGGCTGCCCCTGGCCGCGGCGAGGAAAAAAGGGCTGGTCCTGGATACCGACCTCGACCCGGTATATTTTAAGCAGGTGGGGCGGCTCATTGACCTGGACAGACTAAGGAAGAGCGGCCTGAAACTGGTCATCGACCCCATGTACGGCGCCGGGACCGGTTATCTGAAGCGGCTACTGGGCGGCGGCGCAATGAAGCTGACGGAGATACACGCCGAGCGTAATCCCATCTTCCCCGGAATACGGCCGGAGCCGATTATGCCTCACCTCGAAGCGCTTTCTACGGCGGTGAGGCAGCAAAAAGCGGACGCCGGCCTGGCCACCGATGGCGATGCTGACCGCATGGGCATCGTGGATGAAAAGGGCAACTTCATCACCCAGTTGCAGGTCTTCGCGCTGCTCTGCCTCTATATGCTGGAAGTACGCGGCGAGCGCGGCGCGATAGTAAAATCCCTCACCACCACCAACATGGCCTTTCGACTGGGTGAGATTTTTAACGTGCCGGTGTACCAGACGGCGGTGGGCTTTAAATACATCGCACCGGTGATGCTGGCCAGGGACGCCATCATCGGCGGGGAGGAGAGCGGGGGCTACGGCTTCCGCGGCCATGTCGCCGAGCGCGATGGTATCCTGGCCAATCTCTACTTCCTCGACCTCATGGAGAGGTTGGGCAAAAGCCCCTCCGGGCTTATCGATTACCTCTACGGCAAGGTCGGCCCCCATTACTACGAGCGGGTTGACATAAGATTTCCCGAAGCGGAGCGTCAGGCTATTGTCGACCGCGTCCGGGACTACCCGAGCGATGTTATTGATAACGTTAAAATATTGAACGTGGATACCACCGACGGCTTTCGCTTCAACCTGGCGGACAATACCTGGCTGCTCATCCGCTTTTCCGGCACCGAGCCCCTGCTGCGCATCTACACCGAGACGGATTCGCCGGAGCGCGTGGAACGGATGCTGGAGACAGGCAAAAAGATGGCCGGGGTATAAAAGAAGCGTCAGCCCCTCGAATAATCCTTAAGGGGGTGAGTGAGATGAGAACGGTAAACCTGAACGACCTGAAGACTTATCAAAAATATGACCCGGATGGCATGCTGGCGCGCATTAAAGAGCTCCCGATGCAGTGCCGCCAGGCCTGGGACGCGGCCATGCAATTCAAGCTGCCCGCGGATTACCAAGACGTCACTAAAGTGGTTGTGCTGGGCATGGGCGGCTCGGCCATCGGCGGCGACCTGGTGCGAAGCCTGGTGCAGGCGGAAGCAAAGATACCCGTCATTGTCCACCGCGATTACGGCCTGCCCGCTTTCGTGGATGATAAGACCCTGCTGATTGCCTCCAGCTATTCCGGCAACACCGAAGAAACGCTGTCCGGCTTCGAGCCGGCGCTCCAGACCGGGGCCAAAAAGCTGGCGATGACCACCGGCGGCAAACTCCAGGAGATGGCCGAAACCAACAGTGTTCCGGTTTTTAAAATCGAATACAAAGCCCAGCCCCGGGCGGCGCTCGGCTTCAGCTTTGTTCCCACCCTCGGCGTCCTGCAAAAATTAGGCTTTATCAAGGATAAGTCCGGCGATGTCGCCGAGACAGTGAAGGTATTAGAGGAGCTTTCGATAAAACTGGACGAAAAATCGCCGCTGGCCTCCAATCCCGCCAAGCAGCTGGCGCAGCGCCTGTACGGACGGCTGCCGGTGATTTACGGCGCCGGCATCGCCGCCGAAGCCGCCCACCGCTGGAAAACGCAGATTAACGAAAACGGCAAGGCCTGGGCCTTTTACGAGGTCTTCCCGGAGCTGAACCATAACGCGACTGTCGGTTTCCCGCTGCCAGGAGAACTGGTTAAAAAAATAAGGGTAATATTGCTGCGCTCGCCGTTATTTAATGAGCGTGTCAAGCTGCGCTACGAGGTGACCTGCGAACTGCTCAAACAGGCGGGCGTGGCCTATGAATTCGTGGACAGCGAGGGGACGAGCGCCCTGGCCCAAATGGTCAGCCTGGTCTCCATCGGCGATTACGTAAGCTATTACCTGGCGATTCTCTATAAAGTTGACCCTTCCCCGGTGAAGGTAATCAGCTACCTCAAGGACCGGCTGGTTAAGGGGTAGGGAAAACAATAAAAAACCAAAGGGAGGTATCTTGGATGGCCAACGGTAAAGGAAACACGGCGGCAGGCACGGGCTTCGGTATTGTCTGGTTCATCGGCTGGCTTTTCACGATGGGCTACATCGCCCCGGTCTGGTGGAAATGGATTTTAGGCATCGTGGTCTGGCCGTGGTTCCTGGGGGTGCACATAAGATAAAAACAAATTATATACCAGAACCTGCTATCGGCCTTATTTCCTTTTAGGGGAGGTCGTAGGCCTTTTTATGTACAAGTTGCAGCATGTTAACAATACGATGTGTAAAGATAGATAAAGCTACATGATATCGCCACCCGCCAAGAGATAAATAAGCAGAATTATTGTCCCCAACAAAGGAATTAAAAGCCCTATAATTGACAGCACTAAGCCTGTGATGGACAGGCCAGCTTTGTTTGATTTCAACCCCTTTTTACCAGATATTATGCCTAATATCGCGAGCACTACAACGGCTATCAGAAATACGAGAAACGTAATTAATAATATGCAATTGCCAATTTCTTTATTAAAGTTAGAGTGAACCAATAACTCGATAAAATACCCTGAAAACCAGAATATTAGTAATATGCAAAGCGCAATGGTGCCGAAGACCAGAGATTTTTTACCGTAATGGTCATACTCTGAACTCTTCTTTTGTGATTTATTATTTTCGGTCATTCCGGTTGAACTCATGAGGAATACCAATTTTATCTAATTGCTTTCTATTGACCTGAGGGGTCAAAATGATGAAAATATTGTAATTAAGTCGTTTTTGATATGTCAAATGATAACCAGGGGATGTATGGGCAAAAGGGTAGTTGTAGTACAAGCGCCGGATTGCCGACCGCGTTGTTGCATATCCGGCGCTTTGCTTTCCCTGTTTTGCTGATTAGCGCTTGGTGTACTGCGGCGCTTTGCGGGCCCGCTTGAGGCCGGGCTTCTTCCGCTCCTTGGCGCGGGCGTCACGCGTCAGCAGGCCCTGCTGGCGCAGCACCGGCTTATAGCGCTCGTCGGCCCTGATTAGGGCACGGGAGATACCGTGCGCGATGGCGCCGCTCTGCCCGGAAATGCCGCCGCCCAGCACCTTGATGACGGCGTTATACTTGCCGGTGCTTTCCGTGGCGAGGAACGGCAGGGTGATGACACGCTGGTGTTCCAGAGAAGGGAACCTCTCTTCCATGGGCATCCCGTCCACGATAATGGCGCCGTTGCCGGCCATCAGTTTGACACGCGCTACCGCTGTCTTCCGGCGGCCTGTCCCGTAAAAATAGCTCTGTTTATCCATAAAATCCCTGTCCTCTTATTTTTTGGTGGTCGGCTTCTGGCTGGTTTGTTTGGTTTTTACCGGCGCGGGGCTGGCGGCGCCGGCGTAGACCCGCAGTCTTTTCCTCATCCGGTCGCCCAGACGGGTGTGGGGCAGCATCCCGTTCACGGCGTACTGGATAGCACGGGTGGGGTGTTCCTGCATCATCCTGCCCAGGGTGATGCTTTTCAGCCCGCCGGGATAGTTCGAATGCCGGTAATAGACCTTCTGCTGGGTCTTCTTGCCGGTGAAGCGGACTTTACCGGCGTTGACTACCACCACGAAATCGCCGATGTCCTGGCTGGGGCTGTAAATGGGCTTGTGTTTGCCCATAAGCAGCTTGGCTATCTGGCTGGAAAGCCGCCCCAGGGTCTGGTCGGCGGCATCAATAACGTGCCGTTCCCGTTTGATTTCCGCGGCTTTAGGGGTGTAAGTCTTCATCGCACGTCTCCCTCAAAGGGACCTGGATAGTCTACCCGCACCAGGCACAGGCCATCGGCCGGGGCGGTCGGCCCGGCGAGGCCGGGGGTCCTGGCGGCCATCAGGCCGGCGAACTCATCGGCGGTCATCTTGCCCTGCCCGACCCTGATTAAAGACCCGGCGGTATTGCGTACCTGGTGGGGTAAAAAGGAGTTGGCTACCATCTCCAGAACAATCATGTCCCCATCCTGTGTTATTTCAGCTTTAAATACGTCCCGCACCGTTAGCTTCGTCCGGGCGGTTTCGGCGCTGGCAACGAAGGACGCGAAGTCATGCCGTCCGACGAGGGCCCGGCACGCCCGCTGCATCGCTTGAATATCCAGTCCGCCGGTAACCCGCCAGGAAAAGCCCTGCCTTATCGGCGAGCGCGTGGCGCTGTTGAGGATATAATATTTATAAGTCCGCCTGATAGCCCGCCGCCGGACATCGAAGGAAGTGTCCGCCCGGAAGGCTTCTTTTACGGCGATATCGGTGGGCAGATAGTGGTTCAGGCCGTCGATGAAGGCGTTCAGCGGCAGGCTGGAGTCTGTGCGGAAGCTGACCATCTGGCCGGTGGCGTGTACCCCGGCGTCCGTACGGCTGGCCATTTTAACTCTGATTTTCTCTCCGGTTAGTTTCTGCAAGGCCTTCTCTATCTCCCCCTGAACGGTCGGCGCGTTGGCCTGGTACTGGGAGCCGTGGTAGTTAGTGCCATTGTATTCCACGGTAAGCACCACTCTCGTTCCGGTTACCAGGCCTGTGACCATTATTTTCCTTTGATTGTCATCATGAGCGGAGCGAAGCATCTGTGTCTCTTCCCGGGGTTACGGATTCTTCAGTCGCTGCGCTCCTTCAGAATGACAGTGAAAAACCCATTTATTTTACCAGCTCCAGCTGGACCATGCGGGCGCCGTCGCCCAGCCTGGGTTGCAGCTTGGTAATGCGGGTATAGCCGCCGGGACGCTCTTTATACCTCGGCCCCAGCTCGGAAAACACTTTGGAAGCGACTTTTTCATCCGTGATGAATGCCAGCGCCTGGCGGTAAGAATTCAGTCCGCTTTTTTTCCCTAGAGTGATCATCTTCTCGGCCATACCGCGGATTTCTTTAGCCTTGGCCTCGGTAGTAACGATTTTCTCATGTCTTAAGAGGTCGGTGACCAGGTTACGGTACAGGGCTTTCCTGTGCCCGCTATTCCGGCTCAATCCTCTTCCAGCTATCTTATGCCTCATGTTTCTGGTTCTCCGTAACGGGGTTAATACTCCTATGTTTCATCAGTGACCGTAGGGTTGGACTCCAGAGGCGCGTCACTACTGACGGTGTTTAAATGGTCTTGAGTTTTTGGGTGGCTTTCTTCCTCTTCTTCCTTGTCCGTCTCGGTCTTGGGGTTGAGCGATAGCCCTATGGCGGTGAGGCGGTCTTCGATTTCCTGATAGGACTTTTGCCCGAAGTTCCGCAGCTTGAGGAGCTCTTTCGTGCCCTTGGCGACCAGCTCGCCTACGGTGGTGATATTGCTACGTCGTAAACAGTTCATGGTGCGCACCGAAAGGTCGAGCTGCTCCACCGGCATATTGTACTTCTCATCGGGGATGGAAAGGCGGATAGCCCGTTCTTCGGCCTTCATCTGGGAAATTTTAACGAACTCGACGAATGGTGTGAACTGCTCCATCAGGATATCCGCGGCGCGGCTGACGGCGTCCACGGGCGACGTGGTGCCATCGGTCCAGATTTCCAGGCGCAGGCGCTCACGGCTGGTCTCGCGCCCGAGGTGGGTCGGTTCGATGGTATAGTTGACCTTGCGTATCGGTGAAAAAATCGCATCCACCGGAATCGTGCCCACCGGTGTGTTGTCGGTGGACTCGGCGGGGCGGAATCCCGTCCCGATTTCTACATCAAATTCCACGTAGAGCCGGCTCTTGGGATTGCTCAAGGTAATCAGGCAGAGCTCCGGGTTGGTAATCTCAAAATCGGCGGACGGCTTGATATCGGCGGCGCAGATTCGTCCCTCGCCTTCGACTTCCAATGTCAGCATGCCGCTGCGCTCGGAAATTGGTTTTATCCTGACCTCCTTGACGTTGAGCAGGAACTCCATGACATCTTCCTTGGCATTGGGGATAACCGTGAACTCGTGCTGGACTCCTTCGATTCTAACTTGAGTAATGGCCGCCCCGGGGAGATAGCCGAGCAGGATGCGGCGCAAGGAGTTGCCCAGTGTGATGCCGAAGCCCTTTTCCAGGGGTTCGGCGACGAATCGTCCGAAGTTTTCCGTCTGTTCGGTGCATTCGATATGTGGGACTAACAGTCCAGCCAATGGATTGCCTCCTTATATAAACCTAACGGGAATAGTACTCGGTAACCGCTTTCGCGTCAAATGTGGCGCCGATTTGTTCCGGTGTGGGCATGGTTAGCACCTGCCCCACCAGGTTTTGCCGGTCCAGCGTCAGCCAGTTGAGTACGGTTTTGCCTTCGATGCTCTCCGCCAGCGTCTTGTAATATTCGGTCTTGCGGCTGCCTTCGCGCCAGCTTATGGTATCGCCTTCCTTGACCAGGTAGGAAGGGATATTGGTCTTGCGCCCGTTCACGGTGATGTGCCCGTGTCGCACCAGCTGGCGGGCCTGCTGACGGGAATCGGCAAAGCCCAGCCGGTAAATGACGTTATCCAGCCTTCTTTCCAGCAGCACCAGGAGGTTTTCGTCGGTGATGCCCGCCTGTTTTTCCGCCATGGCGAAGGTCTTACGGAACTGCCTTTCCAGGGTGCCGTAAGAGTAACGCGCTTTCTGCTTTTCACGGAGCTGCAGGCCGCGGTCGGAGATTCTCCGCCGCCTCCGCCCGGCCCCCTGTCCCGGCGGTTTATTGCGTTTATCGATTTCGCATTTGGGGGTATAGCACCGGCTGCCCTTGAGAAAAAGCTTTTCACCGCTACGCCGGCATAAACGGCATACTGCTCCTGTATATCTTGCCATAATCTTCCCCTTTTAGACCCTTCTCCTCTTGGGAGGACGGCAGCCGCCGTGAGGTATCGGTGTGACATCCCTGATGCCGGTAATATAGAGGCCGGAGCCCTGCAGGGAGCGGATAGCCGCCTCGCGGCCGCTGCCCGGGCCTTTGATATATACCTCGACCTGGCGTAAGCCGTGAACCATCGCTTTACGGGCGGCATCACGGGCCGCCATTTGCGCGGCGTAAGGAGTGCCTTTGCGGGAGCCTTTGAAACCGGCCGTGCCGGAACTCCCCCAGGCCAGGGCATTCCCTTCCAGGTCGGTGAGTGTGACGATAGTGTTATTGAAGCTGGACTGAATATAAGCCCTCCCGCTTGGGACGGCCTTTTTCTCCCGCCTCCTGGTCTTGGTTTTTTTCTTCTGTGGCACCCTTGCCTCCTTGTCCCGAGAAAATCGGGGCTACTTCTTGGCCATGCCGCGCTTCTGGCCCCGGCCGGCCACCGTTTTGCGCTGGCCGCGCTTGGTGCGGGCGTTGGTACGCGTCCGCTGTCCCCGGACCGGCAGGCCGCGGCGATGCCGGCTTCCCCGGTAGCTGCCGATTTCTATCAGACGCTTGATGTTGAAGTTTATCTCTTTCCGCAGCTCACCCTCGACGCGGTACTGTTTATCGATGATTTCACGCAGTTTATTGACCTCTTCCTCGGTGAGGTCTTTGACTCTGACCTCCGGCGCTATCTTGGCCTGGGCCAGTATCTTCTGGCTCTGGGCCGGGCCGATGCCGTAAATATATTGCAGCGACACCCAGGCCTGTTTATTGACCGGTATATCTATTCCCGCGACACGTGGCATTTAATCCTCCTTGTTCCCCGGTTAAAACGGGGGCTAACCCTGCCTCTGCTTATGTTTGGGGTTATCACAGATAATCCTGATGACCCCGCGCCGTTTCACGACTTTGCACTTTTCACATCTTACTTTTACGGAAGCTTTTACTTTCATAATCAAGACCTTTATTTTACTTGAGCCGGTAAGTGATTCTGCCCCGTGTCAGGTCATAAGGGGAGAGCTCTATCAGCACCTTGTCTCCGGGCAGCACCCTGATATAATGCATCCTTATCTTACCCGAGATATGGGCCAGTACCTGATGTCCGTTGGGGAGTTCGACGCGAAACATCGCGTTGGGCAGAGCCTCAACCACCGTTCCCTCAACTTCAATAGCCTCTTTCTTAGGCATAGGTTCCCCTGGTCAACACCTCCGGTTCAGTATTATCGATAGCAATGGTATGTTCAAAATGGGCCGAAAGGCTACCGTCGGCCGTAAGCACTGTCCAGCGGTCGTCAGCCACCCTGGTATGCCAGTCGCCGATGTTGAGCATCGGCTCCAGCGCCAGCGTCATCCCTTTTTTCAGTTCCGGGCCCGTTCCCGGCTTCAGGCCGTACGGCGGCTCGGTGCTGTTGGGTATCTGCGGGTCCTCATGCATCATACGGCCGATGCCATGGCCGGTATATTCGCGTACCACGGAGTAGCCTCTTGACTCGGCGTAGTTCTGGATGGCCGCACTAACGTCGCCGAGTTTCGCTCCGGCTTTGGCCGTGGCAATAGCATGTTCCAGGCAACCGCGCGTTGCCTGGATGAGGTGCCTTGCCTCCGGGCTGATCTCTCCGACGGGCACGGTCACGGCGGCGTCGCCCTGGAAGCCCTGATATATGGCACCGAAGTCAAGTGACACGACGTCACCATCTTTCAGGACGCGGTTGCCCGGAATACCGTGGACAATCTCGTCATTGACGGACACGCAGACCATCGCCGGGTAGCCGCGGTAACCCATGAATGAAGATTCCGCACCCAGCCTTTTCAACTCTCTTGCAGCGATGATGTCTAACTCTTTAGTTTTCATACCGGGTTGTATCCGCTCGCTCAATATTTTCAATACCTCGGCAACAATACGGCCCGCCTGCCGCATGATGGCAATCTCTCCATCAGATTTTATAATGATACCCATCCGGCTACAATCCCCCCTGACGCAGGGCGGTCAGTATCCGCTGATTGATTTCCGTGGTGGTGCCTTCGCCGTTTATCTCCAGCAGCTTCCCTGCCTTTTTAAAGTATTCGATAAGGGGGGAGGTCTCTTTAAAGTATACCTCCAGCCGTTTTTTGACCGTCTCGGCTTTATCGTCGGCGCGCTGGTAAAGCTCGCCGCCGCAGCGGTCGCACTTGCCCTTCACTTTCGGCGGGGAGTCCACTTCGTGATAGGGCGCCTGGCACTGGCGGCAAATCCAGCGTCCGCCCAGCCTCTTGAGAAGCTCCGCCTCCGATACTTTAATATATACTACCTTATCAATGGCCCGGGACTGTGGTGCCAGGGCTTTGTCTAGGGCTTCAGCCTGTTGTATATTTCTGGGGAAACCATCCAGAATGGCGCCGTTTTTCACATCCGGCTCCGCCAGTCTCTCCAGCACCATCTGTATCGTTATTTCATCGGGGACCAGCTGTCCCTTCTCCATGTAGGCCTTGGCCTTCTTGCCCAGGGCGGTCTCCTGCTGGAGCGCTTTCCGGAAAAGGTCGCCGGAGGCCACCTGCACCAGCTTCATCTTCTCGGCCAGCATCACGGCCTGGGTACCTTTGCCTGCCCCGGGGGCTCCCAGAAGAATAATATACACCTTAACTCCTATTTAATAAAGCCTTCATAGCGCCGCATGACCAGCTGGGCTTCTAGCTGTTTCATCGTATCCAGGACAACGCCGACGACGATGAGCATGCCCAGGCTGGAGAGCTGTATCTGCTGGACGTTGGTTACCGTCCGCGCCAGGAATGGCATCACCGCGACAAAAGCCAGGAAAAGCGCCCCCGCCCAGGTTATCCGGTGGATGACGCTGCTGAGATAAGTGGCGGTGTTTTTCCCCGGCCTTATCCCGGGGATGAACCCGCCCTGCCTTTGCAGGGTGCCCGGTAAATCCTGCTGCTGATAGGTTACCGTGGTGTAGAAGAAAGTGAAACCTACGGAAAGCAGGAAGTACAGAATCCAGTAAAATGCGCCGACCGGCAGGGCCGTGCCCGGGTTGAACCACCGGGCGACGGTATCGGC
This sequence comes from uncultured Dehalococcoidaceae bacterium, assembly GCA_964462865.1. GTDB lineage: Bacteria > Chloroflexota > Dehalococcoidia > Dehalococcoidales > RBG-16-60-22 > Fen-1077. Next base: position 29,548 of record CAYWZO010000020.1, read on the forward strand.
GAAGCCCGGCGTGTCGGCTTTGATGAAATAGCTGGCGACGATGCCCGGGAAGAGCACCACTGACATCGAGAAGATAAGCGGTATCATGCCGGCGCTATTGACCCGCATCGGGATATGCGTGGTACCTGATTGACGGTACATACGGCCGCCGCGGAAAACACTGCGGGCATACTGCACCGGGATCCGGCGGTGTGCCTCGGTAAAGATGACAATCAGCACTATCGTAGCCAGCATGATGAGTACGTAAACGGCCAGCCCCAGCGGGTTTCCTTTGGCCAGGAAGCCTTCCTGTATCAACTGCGGGTAGCCGGCGACAATACCCCCGAAAATAATAATCGAGATGCCGTTGCCGATGCCGTATTCGGTAATAAGTTCCCCCAGCCAGACCAGGAAAATAGTCCCGGCGATGAGGGACAGCACCATGGTAATGGTGGCCAGCGTGCCGGCATCGCTGAGGGCGCCGGCGTTACGGAGCAGTACCAGCTGACCGTAGCCGGAGAGGCCGGCGAGGGGCACCGTGAGCCAGTGGGTAATCAGGTTAATCTTATTCCGGCCGGATTCCCCTTCCTGTGAGAGGGCCTGCAGCCGCGGGATAACCGGCACCAGCAGCACCATGATAATGGAGGCGGTGATGTAGGGATAGACGCCCATGGATGCCACGCTGAACTGCCTCATGGCACCGCCGCTGAACAGGTTGAGCATACCGAGCAGCGCATTGCTCTCGAACAACTGCTTGAGGGCCGCGAGGTTCACGCCCGGCAGGGGCACGTGCGCGATGAAGCGGAATATCACCAGTATCAGGACAGTAATCAGTATCCGGCGCCGCAGGTCGGGCAGGCTGAAAGCGTCGAGCATGGCCTGGAGCAGTCTGGGTCTACTCGGCCTTTGCCGCATGCGTTACCTCCTCGGCTTTGCCTCCAGCGGCTTCTATTTTGGCTTTGGCCGCCGCTGAAAATTTACTGGCCCTGACTGTTAACGCGCGGTCGATATCGCCGTCGGCCAGGATTTTCACCGGTCTGGCTAACGATTTAATCAACCCCGCCGCCAGCATGCTTTCCGGCGTTACCTCGGTGCCGGCATCGAACCGATTGAGCGCGCCGACGCTGACGGTACCGTACTCTGTACGGAAGATGTTGGTGAAGCCGCGCTTCCGGGGCAGGCGCTTGATGAGCGGCAGCTGGCCTCCCTCGAAGCCGGGGCGCACTTTATTGTTGCCGGCCCGGGCCTTTTGGCCTTTGCAGCCGCGTCCGGAGTAGGTGCCATGGCCGCTGCCATTGCCGCGGCCGACACGCCTGCCGGCTTTCCGCGAGCCCGGTGCCGGGGCGAGACTATTTTGTCTGACCAATCTCTTCCTCCACTTTGACCAGATGTCTGACCTTATTTATCATACCGCGTACGGAGTTTGTATCTTCATGCACCACGCTGTGGTTCAGCCGGTGCAGCCCCAGCGCCCTGATGGTCCGCCGCTGGCTTTCTTCGTAGCCGATGAAGCTTTTAATCCAGGTGACCCGTATTTTAGCCACTTGTTGCCACCTTTTCTACTCCGGTCACCGATTTACGCCGGGCTATCTCGTCCTTGGGGATTTTCAGCAGGCTTAAGGCCAGCATCGTCGCTTTGGCGACATTGATATGGTTGGCATTGCCCAGCGATTTGGTTAAAATGTCCTTGACCCCGCTGGCTTCCAGCACCGCTCGGACACTGCCGCCGGCGATGACGCCCGTGCCCGGTGCCGCTGGTTTTAAAAGCACATGGGAGGCACCGAAGTGGGCCCGGATTTCATGGGGGATGGTGCTGCCTACCAGCGGCACCCTGATAATATTTTTCCTGGCCTGGGCGCCGCCCTTGCTGATGGCGGCGGGCACCTCGTTCGCCTTACCGATGCCGAGGCCGACATGCCCGGCGCCGTCGCCGGTAACGACCAGGGCGCTAAAGCGTAGGCGTTTGCCCCCTTTCATCACCTTGGCGACACGGTTGACATCAATAAGTTTATCGTTTAAATTCAGGTCGGCTGGATCGATTTGACTGATTACCTGCTTCATCCCGCTTACCTCATCTTCTCTAGAACTTGAGCCCGCCTTTGCGGGCGGCGTCGGCCAAGGCTTTCACGCGGCCATGGTACTTAAAGCCGCCGCGGTCGAAGGCTACCTGGCTGATGCCCTTGGCCACGGCCCGCTGGGCCAGCAGCGTGCCGACCTGCTCCGCCCGGCCGCTTTTTTTCTTGCCTTTGGAGTCCTGCTTGATTTCCGTATCCAGTGTGGACGCCGCGACCAGGGTGTTCCCTTGCTTGTCGTCAATCACCTGGGCGTAAATGTGGTTCAAGCTGCGGAAAACGCACAGTCTGGGTTTGGCCGCGGTGCCTGTTACTTTCTCCCTGACCCTGGCGTGTCTTCTATGGCGCGCTTCTCTGGTATTGGTTTTGCTCATATTTATGTCCTGCCCACTGCTTTTCCGGCCTTGCCCGGCTTAAGATGTACCGGTTCCCCGGCGTATTTAATACCCTTGCCTTTATAAGTGTCACGGATGCGGATGGCCCTTATTTCCGCCGCCATCTGACCGACGACTTCCTTATCAATGCCGCTGACTTTAATCCGGTTATTGCCTTCCACTGCCAGGGTGATACCGGGCAAGGGCCTGACCTCCACGACGTAGGAAAGTCCGACGCGGAGAGAAAGATTATCACCTATCTTCTCGGCGCGGAAGCCGACTCCGACGATTTCCAGCGTCTTCTCGAAACCTTTAGACACTCCCTCGACCATGTTCGCCAGCAGCGTCCTGGTCAGACCGTGAAAACCGCGGTTTTTCTTGCTATCATCCGGCCGGATTACCGTCAGGCTGCCACCGTCCATTTTCACGGACATATCCGGGGGCAGGGTGCGCGTCAATTCCCCCTTGGGACCTTTAACCGTAACATTGTCCTCTTTAATATCTACCGTCACCCCGGGCGGTATCGTGATTGGCATTTTTCCTATTCTTGACATACGTATGACTCCAGGATTGGTTTACCAGACATAGCATAACAGCTCGCCGCCGGAACTCTGGCGCCAGGCCTGCTGCCCGGTCCGGAGACCGGCCGGCGTGGAAATAATGGCGATGCCCAGGCCGCCATATACGCGCGGGATTTCCTTTTTCTGCACGTACACGCGCAGCCCCGGTTTGCTGACCCGCTTGAGCCCGGAAATAGCCGGTTTGTTGTCCTCCATATACCTTAGCTGGATTTTAATCGCCCGGTGCGGTTTGCCTTTCAGCACCTCGTAGTCGGTGATGAAGCCTTCTTCCTTGAGGATTTTAGCGATGGCTAGTTTCATCTTGGAAGCGGGCACCAGCACGCTGTCATGCCTTACCATGATGGCATTCCGTATCCGGGTTAACATATCGGCGATTGGGTCAGTAACTGTCATAACTGATATATTCCTTCTTTAGCTTACCAGCTAGATTTTCTCACCCCCGGGAGCTGGGCTTCCAGGGCCAGCGTCCGGAAGCATATCCGGCAGACGCCGAACTTGCGTATATAGGCACGGGGCCGGCCGCACAGTCGGCACCGGTTATGCTGGCGTACCGGATATTTGGGCGTGCGCATCGATTTTAATACCATGGATTTTTTAGCCATATTTAACTCGCTCCGTCCCTGGCGAAGGGCATCCCCATCAGTTCCAGCAGGTGCCTGCCGTCTTCGTCGTTCTTGGCAGTGGTGACAATTACTATTTCCATACCGCGTATTTTATCGATTTTATCGTACTCTATTTCCGGGAACAATATCTGCTCCTTAAACCCGAGGGTATAATTACCACGGCCGTCGAAGGAGTCCGGGGGCACCCCCTGGAACTCATGCATGCGGGGCAGGACTGCATTCACCAGCTTGTCAAAGAAATGGTACATGCGCTCGCCGCGCAGCGTCACCTTGAGTCCGATGGGCATACCGGCCCTTAACCGGAAATTGGCGATGGACTTTTTGGAGCGGGTGATTACCGGGTGCTGACCGGCGATGGCAGTAAGGTCCTGCTGGGCCGCTTCCAGCGCCTTGGCGTTGGTAATCGCCTCGCCCAGGCCGATATTAAGTACGATCTTTTCGAGGTGCGGTACCTGCATGATGTTTTTAAAACCGCTTATCTCCATCAGGCGGGGCACGACCTCCTGGCGGTATTTTCCCTTTAATCTGTCCATTTTACTCGATCACCTCACCGCAGACGCGGCAAAACCTGGCCTTCCGGCCGTCCTCCAGCCTTTTATAGCCGATGCGACCCGGTTTATTGCATTTATTGCACAACAACATGACGTTAGATATGTCCAAGGGCGCTTCCAGGTCGATAATGCCGGCCTGCCGTACCGCTCCCCTGGCCTTGGAATGCTTTTTCACGAAATTCACGCCTTCGATTATCACCTGCTGTTTATCGGGGTAAGCAAAACGGACCTTGCCCTTTTTCCCCCTGTCCTTACCGGTAATAACCAGCACGGTATCGCCTTTCTTGATTTTCATATGCTTATCCGCCTTTACAATACCTCCGGCGCCAGCGAGATAATCTTGGTGTAATTTCTATCTCTCAACTCTCTGGCCACCGGCCCGAAGATGCGGGTGCCTTTCGGGTTGTTTTTTTCGGTCAGTATGACCGCAGCATTTTCATCGAACCTGATGTAAGAGCCATCAGTGCGGCGATAAGGGTAGGCCTGGCGGACGATGATGGCGCGGACGATATCGCCTTTCTTGGTCGGGGCGTTGGGGATGGCCTTTTTTACGGACGCCACGATGACATCGCCGATGCGGGCGTATTTCCGGTGGCTGCCGCCGAGTACGTTGATGGCCATGATTTCCCGGGCACCGGTGTTATCGGCTACCTTGAGTCTGGTCTGCATCTGAATCATGTCTG
>CAYWZO010000021.1:0-33724 GCA_964462865.1 uncultured Dehalococcoidaceae bacterium
GGGGTGGATTCCCTACAGCCACCAGGTCGGCCAGACCGGCAAGACCGTCTGCCCCCGGCTCTACATCGCCTGCGGCATCTCCGGGGCCATCCAGCACCTGGCCGGCATGCAGACCTCGGACGTCATTGTAGCGATAAATGACGACCCCAACGCCCCCATCTTCCAGGTGGCCCACTACGGCGTCGTCGGCGACCTGTTCCAGGTGGTGCCCTTAATGATTAAGAAGATTAAGGGGTAAAGGGAAAAACCAATCTTACATATGAAATTTTACATCTTCAGTTAATATGTGATATACTCTATTTACTGGGTTTGAGGAAATTCAATCCCAAGCAGGGCCATTAATCTAACAATGGCCGTCAGGCATTCCCCCATATAATTCCGGATAATTCCATAATTCTTTATCAGTAAAATACTCCCTTTAATTCCCGGCATCCGGATATTTTTGTTTCATACAGGAAAGGAGAAGAATATGGCACAGGCAAGAACCGGTGACAAGGTAAAAATCCACTACACGGGCAAACTTACCGACGGCACGGTATTTGACACCACTTCCGAACGTGGCCCAATGGAATTTACCATCGGCGAAGGCCGGCTCATTCCTGATTTCGAGCAGGCGGTGATAGGCATGACGCCGGGCGAATCCAAGTCTTTCCAGGTAGCCTCCGAGAACGCCTACGGGCCTCACCGTGATGAAATGGTGATGACCATCGCCAGGAAAGACATCCCGGAAGGCCTGAACCCGCAGGTGAACCAGAAATTACAGGTCCAGCAGTCCGATAACCAGCCGTTCGTTGTTACGGTGACGGAGGTATCGGAAGAGGGTATCACGCTGGACGCTAACCACCCCCTGGCCGGGAAAGACCTTGTTTTTGATATCCAGCTGGCGGAGATAGCGTAATCAAGCCCCTCGCGTCCAGGCCACGTCATCTTGCCACAGCCACCATATTTCGCATATAATATTTCATTATATCGTCTGCGGCTGGAGCGGAGGTGCGGCGGCATGCAGATTAATGTGTCCCAATTACTTCAGGAACCTATCGGCTCGACACGTGAATATAAAATAAATGACGCGGTTGATATTGTCGGCGACGGTCAGGAATACAGGGTACAGGGTGACTGCCGGTTATTGCGCATCCGGCGCGGCATACTCGTTAAATGCTCGCTGGATACTGAAGTAGCGCTAACCTGCGGCCGCTGTCTGAACCGCTTCCGCCACCCTTTGAAAATCAGATTCGAAGAGGAGTTTTTACCGACCATAGATGTCACCAGCGGGATGCCGCTGCCCCAGACGGAGGACACCGGCACCTTCGCGATTGACGAACATCACATCATGGACCTGGTAGAACCGGCCCGCCAGTACGCCCTGATGTCCATCCCGATGAAGCCGCTCTGCCGGCAGGACTGCGCCGGTCTCTGCCAGAAGTGCGGTCAAAACCTCAACCAGGGGCACTGCGCCTGCCCAACCGAGGAGATAGACTCCCGGTGGTCCGAGCTGACCAAGCTGCTCTCCCCACCGGAAAAATAAAGATAGGAGAACGGAGTACCACCATGGGAGCTTTACCAAAACGGAAAGTCAGTAAAGCACGCGCCGGCAAGAGGCTAAGCCACATCGCCCGGAAGCCGCCGGCACTGGACCTATGCCCCCAGTGCCACAGTCCCAGATTGCCCCATCACGCCTGCCCTACCTGCGGCACCTATAACGGGCGGGAAGTTATCAAGATAGAGGAAAAGAAGAAAACGGCCGGTTAATCCCCCACCAGACGAGAGGCTCTTTTTTACCTGTCTGCTTATCACGGTCAGGTAAAGGAGCCTTCCTGATATCAATATATATCTCAAGGAGGGAAAGCAACCGCAATGACTAACGCAGCCTGGGTATTCCCCGGTCAGGGGTCGCAATCGGTCGGCATGGGACGCGACCTTTACGATAACGTGAAATCAGCCCGGTCCATCTTCGAACAGGCGGATAAAGCCCTGGGTATTTCAATCTCCAGGCTCTGTTTCGAAGGCCCGGAGGACGAACTCCGCCAGACCATCAACGCCCAGCCTGCCCTGCTGACCACGGCCTTCGCGTGCCTGGAAGCCACCCGGGAAATCGCCGGGGTTAAACTGCCGTCGCCCGCCTTCGTGGCCGGGCACAGCCTAGGCGAATACACCGCGCTGGCGGTGGCGGGGGTCTTCGATTTCACCACGGCCGTCAGACTGGCCCGCGAGAGGGGCCGTCTGATGCACGAGGCCGGACAAAAGCAGGCAGGCGCCATGGCCGCCATCCTCGGCCTGGACGAAGCCAAGGTGGCCGAGGTCTGCCGCCAGACGGATACCGTCATGGCCAATATCAACTGTCCGGGGCAGATTGTCATCAGCGGACCCGCCGGGAACGTCACCAGGGCCATGGAAATGGCCACCGCGGCCGGGGCCAGCCGGACCGTCCCGCTCCAGGTGAGTGGTGCCTTCCATTCCCCGCTGATGCAGCCGGCGGTGGAAGGTATGACCCAATACCTCGATGCGACGACCTTTAATAATCCTTCGATTCCCGTCATCGGTAATACCACGGCGGAACCCATGACCACCGCCGAAGCGGTAAAAACGGAACTCCGCTACCAGCTCACCAGCCCCATCCAGTGGCAGCGTTCTATCGAATATATGGCAGGCAAAGGTGTGACCACGTTCATCGAGATTGGCCCGGGCAGGGTGCTGACCGGCCTTATCCGGCGTATCAACAGAGATGCCAAGACCATTAATATCGGCGACCTGGAAGCAATCAAGAATCTGGGTAATAGCTAGAATTTTTCCTCTCCCCTTGCGAAAGTGGCATGTTATGAGTAAAATTCTAGGGGGTACGCTATGGACCTATCCGGTAAAGTCGCCATCGTAACGGGCAGCGCCCGGGGCATCGGGCGGGCCATCGCCCTGAAGCTGGCCGAGGTCGGGGCCGACATCGTGCTCAACGATATCGCCGCTGCCGCCGATTCCCTGGAAAGTGTCGCCAATGAAATCAGGGCGCTGAACCGGCAGGGCCTGACCGTTACCGCCGATGTCAGCTCGAAGGACGATGCCAACCGTATGGTCGAGGCGGCTATTAACTCCTTCGGGCATGTCGATATCCTGGTGAATAACGCCGGGGTCACCCGCGACCAGCTGCTGATGCGCATGACCGATGAAGAATGGGACACCGTGCTCAACATCGACCTCAAGAGCGTCTTCCTGTGCACGCGGGCGGTGCTGCGGCACATGCTCCGCCAGCGCAGCGGCAGAATCGTCAGCATCGCCAGCGTGGTCGGCATCATCGGCAACGCCGGCCAGGCCAATTATGCCTCGGCCAAGGCCGGTGTCATCGCTTTTACCCGCTCGGTAGCCAAAGAAGTCGGCTCGCGCGGCATCACCGCCAACGCCGTGGCCCCGGGCTTCATCGAGACCAGGATGACCGAGAAACTCGATGAAAAACAGAGGCAGGCGCTTTTGGAACATATCCCCCTGGCGAGCATCGGCACCCCCCGCGACGTGGCCGAGGCCGTGGCCTTCCTGGCCTCTGAAGAGGCGAAGTACATCACCGGTCAGGTCTTGAACGTGGACGGCGGGATGGCGCTGGGGTAATTACAACTGCTGTTTTTTCTCCGGTATCTCAATCTGCGGGCGGTGGCGCCGCATCCGCCATTCCTTGAGGCAGTAAAGCACCTCGGCATCGGAGATGTCATGCCAGTAACGGTAATAGTCCGATAGATAAAACACCTTCTCTTTGCCCACCGCGCAGGTCACAACGCTATCGGCTATCTGGCGCAGTTCATCGATGATGTGCTCCGGCCCCACCGGCACCGCGGCTACAATCTTCTCCGGCCTGCGGTTGCGCAACGACTGCACCGCCGCCCTCATGGTGTAACCGGAGGCGAGTCCGTCATCCACGATAATCACCGCCCGGCCGGTAACGGTGAGGGGACGCCTGTCCTTGTGATAAAGGAGGCTGCGGTTGCGGATATCCGCCCTCACCTGGCTTACCTGGTAGTTTATCTGCTGCTGCGTCAGGCCGGCCCGCCTGACGATTTCCTCGTTGAGAATCATGGTGCCGTCATCGGTCACGGAGCCGAAGCCTCCCTCGGGGCTCAAAGGCAGGGGGATTTTCCGCGAGATAATGAGGTCAAGTTCGGCGTTGAGCGCCAGGGCGACGCCCAGGGCAACGGCGGCGCCACCGTTGGGAATAGCCAGCACCACCACCCCTTTATCAACGTAAGGGAAAAGCTTTTCCGCGAGCTTACGCCCGGCGTCATAGCGATTTTCAAAGATAGGCTCAACGTTCGAATGGCGCATCATTGTTACTCTATCAGCCTGAACTCGGTAACGTCCACCAGCCCGAGGTCGGTCAACCGTAGTTCGGGGATGACCGGCAGCGCCAGGAAAGAAAGCGCGGCGAACGGGGCCGGCAGCGTCGCGCCCAGCGCTTGCGCCGCTTTTTCCAGCCTCTCCAGTCCGGCCACGACGGTCTCCAGCGGCGCGGCGGCCAGCAGCCCGGCGATGGGCGTGGCCAGGCCCTCCAGGACCTTACCGCCGGCCACCGCCACCTGCCCGCCCTGCATCCGTTCGACCTCTTTGACCGCGGCGTAAATATCCTCGTCGCTGGCGCCGACGGCGATGATATTATGGGAATCATGGGCGGTGGAGGAGGCCAGCGCGCCCCTTTTCAGGCCGAAGCCGGTCACCAGCCCCAATCCGATATGCCCCGTGGCACGATGCCGCTCCACCACCACCGCCTTGAGGATATCCCGGGCGGTATCGGGCACCACGTAGCCATCTACGACTCTGACCTTCATTATCTTCTTCCGCGTGACTATCTGCCCGGGGACAACCTCTATAACCGGGCGGCTCCCGCCGGAGGCCTTGAGCTTTAAGGCTTCAATACCGAAAGGCCTGACATTTACCGTACGGGTCAGCCGTTGACCTCCCGACGGCGCATCGAAGAGCGCTTTACCCTCCCGCGCCACCATTTTACCCCGGTAGAAGACCGCACTGACCCTGAAATCAGCGAAATCATCCAGCACGATGAGGTTGGCGAAATAGCCGGGAGCCACCGCCCCCAGCCCGTCCAGACGGAAATAGCGGGCGGCATTAATGGTGGCCAGCTGGACGGCCCGCACCGGGTCGAGACCCAGGCGGATGGCCTTACGCACCACGGCGTCGATGTCGCCGTCCCGCAGGATGTCCCCGGCATGGCGGTCGTCCACCACGAAGAGGCAGTGCGGCCAGGTCTTATCGGTGACCAGGGGGAGCAGCGCTTCCAGGTTTTTCTCCGAGGAGCCTTCGCGTATCATGACATACATGCCCCGCCGCAGCTTCCCCTCCGCCTCGGCCAGGGCTACCGACTCGTGGTCGGAGGAAATACCGGCGGCGATGTAAGCGTTCAGGTCTTTTCCGCCCAGTCCGGGGGCATGACCATCGATGATTTTACCCCGGGCCGCGGCGATTTTACCGAGCACGGTGTCATCGCCGAAAAGGACACCGGGGTAGTTCATCACCTCTCCCAGCCCGATGCAGTTACGAAACCGCAGTATCTTTTTAATATCCTCCGGTCCGATGGCCGCCCCGGCCGTCTCCAGGTGGGTGGCGGGCACGCAGGAAGGGGCCATCAGGAATAAATCGAAAGGCAGGCGCCGGGCGCAGTCCAGCACGTACCTGATGCCCGCCAGGCCGCTGACATTGGCAATCTCGTGCAGGTCGGTAATGATGGCCGAAGTACCGTGCGGCACCACCGCGCGGGCGTACTGGCCGACGTCCAGCATCGAGCTTTCCAGGTGGACATGCCCGTTGATGAGTCCCGGTGCCAGATGTTTACCTTTTAAATCAATTATCTCACGAGCGTTTTTATAGTCGCCCACCCCGGCCACCCTGTCCCCGCAGATGGCTACGTTACCGGTCTCCACCTCACCGTTAAAGGTATTGACCACGCGGGCATCGGCCAGGATAAGGTCGGCGCGTTCGTTCCCCCGGGCGACGGCAATTAATTGTTTCATCATTAACGTTCCGTTGTCAGGCACTCTTTTTCATCCTCCAGATAGCAGATATCCGGCAGGTTGCGGTACTTCTCGTTGCAGTCGATGCCGTAGCCAACGATGAACTTATCGGGCACATCCCTGCCGAGGTAATCAATCTTTACCGGTACCCGCCGCCGCGAGGGCTTATCCGTCAGGGCGCAGAGGCGCAGCGAGGCCGGCTTTTTCTTTTTCAGGTAATCCATGAAGTAGGAGAGCGTGATGCCGGTATCGATGATGTCCTCGACCACCAGCACGTGCCGGCCCCGGACCGCGGTGCGCAGGCCCTGCACCACGCTGACCCTGCCGGAGGTCTCCTGACCACGGCCGTAGCTGGAAAGCCGCACGAAGTCCACCTCCAGCGGGAAGTCCAGCTGCCGGACGAGGTCGGCCAGAAACACGAAAGAGCCTTTTAAAATCCCGATGATAAGGGGGTTATTATCATGGTAGTCCGCCATGATGGCCGCCGCCAGCCGCTTGACCGTGGCCTCTATCTCCGCGCGGGATATAAGCATATGCAGTCCAGGCTGTGAACCCATACCAGATTGGATTATAGACCATATAGAGGTGAGTGTCTACACGACGCTGTTGAAATTAGGAGTACCAACCTTTATGATTAGTCAAGGTACGGGTATTTTACTCCGAGGAGGATATTTATGTTACTAAAAGACAAGGTCGCTATCATCACCGGTGGTGCTAAAGGGATGGGGAGGGGCATGGCGCTGAAATTCGCGGAGGAAGGCTGCGCCGTCGCCATCGCCGATATTGCCATCAAAGAAGCGGAGGAAGCCGTCGCTGATATCAAGAAAAAGGGCGGTAAGGCGCTGGCTATCAAATGCGATGTCACCGATATCAAGCAGGTAAGCGAGGCGGTGGCAACCGTCGCTAATAATTTCGGGAAAATCGATATCCTGGTCAATAACGCCGGGGCGATAGCCGCCCACACGCCCGTGGAAGACCTGACGGAAGAAGCCTGGGACAAAGTCATGGCCCTGAACCTGAAAAGCGACTTCTTTTTCTGCAAGTTCGTGGTGCCATACATGAAGAAACAGATGTCCGGGAAAATTATCAACCTTTCTTCCATCGGCGCTATTCAGCCCCCCGCCCACGAGATTCACTACAATACGGCCAAGGCCGGCGTTATCGGCTTTACGAACGACCTCGCCATCGCGCTGGCGCCCTTTAACATCAACGTGAACTGCATACTGCCGGGGCCTATCCGGACGAACTTTTACGACGGCAGGGTCGGCAGGATGACGGCGGAAGAACAGGACGCCTTTTTCCAGCAGCTGGGGGAAAAAGTGCCGTTACAGAGGGTAGGTACATGCGAGGACATGGCCGGGGCCGCTTTGTTCCTGGCCTCAAGCCTTTCCGATTATGTCACAGGTCATGCGCTCTACGTTTCCGGCGGACTGCCGATGCAACCCACTGCACCGCCGGCAGGCTCGTGAACATCATCCTCGTCATTGCGAGCCATCCCGATGAGCACTCCTCAATACCCGGGCGAATCGGGAGGCGCGGCAATCCCCCTGATATATCTAATGCGATGATAGAGATTGCCACGGCCTTCGGCCTCGCAATGACAATCCGCTAATACCTCACGTAAGTGGGCACTATATTCTGATACTTCTTCACGAGCTGCGCCCAGTCTTGCGGCAGCTCTATTTTCCTCGATATCGGCGGCGGGCCGCCATGCGCGAACCCCAGCCATGAGCCGAAGCCGCCTAAAACGAACATCTGCACGGGGTCGGGACGCTCTTTGGTGGGACGCAAAATCTGCGGGTTGACACCCGGTCCCATGAAGTTCCCCCGGTCAAAGCCTTCGCCGGGGTCAAGGCCCAGCCTTGAATAGTAGTCATCCGGAACGCGGGCGTTCTTGACGATATAGTCCTTGACGGACTGCTTGCTCCAGCCGCGTTTGGCCAGGGCCCGCGCGTTGTTCGGGGTCAATATCAAAACAAACAGCCCCATGCGCGCCGGGACCAGGCTGCCGACCACGGTGGCGATAATTCCCTTATCATCGGTGGTGAAAGGGATCATCTGCTGGTAGGACTGCGGGAAACAGACAGTCACCACGCTGTCCTCTTTTTTAAAGCCCCGCTCGACATGCAGGGATTCCCAGGGGCTGTTTTCCTCGTTTTCCGCGGCGACAAAGGAGTATTTTCCGGGATTGCCGAGCACGCCCATGTCCTCGATTTGCTTGCGGATGCCCCTGATGTTCTTCGTTATCAGTCCCATCGCCCGCCCGATGGCGGCATTGGCGATATTCCCCGGACTGGAAGCTCCATAGCTGGAGTTGACGTGAATATCATTTCTTATCGGCCCGTTGACCAGGTAAAAAGGCGACCAGGAGCCGGTGCTGACGGCCATCATACCGGTGGCGGGATTATCGGCCAGCGCGTGCACGCCGGCGATGAGCACCGGCAGATAGGTGGGCAGGCAGCCGGCCATGACGGCATTGATGGCGATTTTCTCAACTGTGGCCTTGCCCAGGCGCGGCTCCAGTTTCTCGATGAGGTGGTCGGCGGGCAGGTCGGTACCGGTGAGCATCTCGGCCACGGCGGCCTCGGTGGGAGGGACAATGGGGAGGCCATCCGTCCAGCCGCGCTGGTAGAAAAAGCGGTTGACTTCTTCGAGGTTGCCTTTAAAGACAAGCCGCGGCGGGTTTTCCGGTTCCCGGCGTTGTGGTGATTTTTCCTCGGCGGTCAGCGGTTTCGTCAGTACCATGACGGCATTAGCGAACACCGCTTTAATGGCGGCTTCGATTTCCTCCCTGACGTTGCACTCGGAGACGATGGTCTCCTCAACGACCCTGATGACCGGCATCCCCTTGCTGGAGGCCGCCGACATGGCATCGTTGACAAAGTACTCGAAGACGAAGGTGGCGGTGGGCTTGCCGAAGTTCTCGATGTAAACTGCGTCGTACACAAGGTACTTGGTACAGGCCCCTCAATCACCGACAGCGGCGATAACCGCGTCCACCCCTTTGAGCCAGTCCTCGAACTCGGTTTTTCGCGCTGGTTCCAGCGCGGACACCGAGAAAGAGCGCCCCTCGAACCGGGTTAGCTGCACCCCGGGGAACTTCTCTTTGAGCAGCCGTTCGGTGACATCCAGGATATGGGGCGCGGCCCGCTTGCTGTTACACAAGAGGCCGATTTTTTTATCGTCCAGCCTGTCCAAACGCGGGGCGAGGCCTTTCAGGGGAACAGGGTCGGCCTCCGCCCAGGGGCTTAAGACTTCATAAACAGCATCTGTCTTGGCGGGCGTCATAACAATTTGCCTCCTTAATTTAAGTCACATATCCGCCGTCATTGCGAGCCATCCCAACAAGTGTCGGGAGGCGCGGCAATCTCCGTCATCGGCCAAAATAATAATGGGGATTGCCACGTCGCCATTCGGGCTCCTCGCAATGACACTTTATCAGTATTTAGCGTACGTTGGCACCACGTTCTTATATCTGGCCACCAGCTTCGCCCAGTTTTTCGGGAACTCTATTTTCTGCGTCTGTTTCATGCCGGGGGTAGCGCCGCCGCCAACGAGGTGGGCGATGAAAGCACCGGGCCCGCCGCCGACGATTATCCGGACAAAGCGGGGGTCTTTAATCAGTGGTACCATCTCCGCATCATTCTCCGGCAGACTATCGAGGGCTTCCCTTGCACGAATATTCAGGCCGGTATTCGCGGCAGCTTTCATCCTTGCAGCTTGAACAAGCTTGTGCTCCACGATGTATTTCTTTATCTTCTCCTTGTCGTAGCCTTCACGGAACAGGTTCCTGGCGTGGGGCGGGTTAAAGACCAGCGTATAGCGCATGCCGCGCGGGATATTATCCGCCACGGAACGCAGGATGCTATCGGCGTCGGAGCCATAGGGCCAGTGCTGGTTATAGATATGCGGGAAGGAAAGTGTTACCGTGCTGTCCTCTTTCTTATAGCCGTACTCCACGTGCAGCGGCTCCCAGGGGCTTTGCTCCTCATTTTCCGCGATGACGGCCGTGTATTTCAATGGGTTGCCCATGACGCCCATGTCCTCGATGCCCTTGCGCACCCCGCCGATGTTCTTGATAATGAGCCCCATGGCGCGCCCGATGGCCGCATTGGCGATATTGCCCGGGCTGAAGGCGCCGGAGCCGCTGTTGACGTTAATTTCATTCCGGATGGGCCCGTTGATAATCCAGAAAGGCGCCCAGGAGCCGGTGCTGAAACCGAAGGTAGTGTAGCCCAAGAAGCCGGGCTCCGACTCCAGCAGGTTGATGGTGCCGGCGATGAGCACCGGCAGATAGGTGGGCAGGCAGCCGGCCATGACGGCGTTGACGGCGATTTTCTCGATGGTAGCCTTGCCGTTGCGGGACTGTAACCTGCCGAGCAAATGGTCCGGCGGGAGGTCCGTCCCGGTAAGCATGGCGGCGACGGCGTCCTCGGTGGGGGGAATCACGGGGAGGCCGTCCGTCCAGCCCCGCTGGTAGAAAAAGCGGTTGACTTCTTCCAGAGTGCCTTTAAAGATGATACGCGGCGGTTTTTCCGCCACCCTCGGCTTGGGCGATTTCTCCTCGAGGGTCAGCGGCTTTAAAAGCGCCGCGATGATGGCTTCCATGGCGCCGTCCACGCCGGCCTCGATGTCCGCCATGATGCTGGACTCGCAGGGGACCTTGGTGGGCACACAGCGCAGGACCGGCATGGCCATGCCGCGGGAGGCCGATTCGGCGTCGTTGGCGAAGCCCTCGTTGACCAGGGAGACGGTCGGTTTGTGCCTTTCTTCGACGGAGACTGCATCGTACACAAGGTACTTGGTGCAGGACCCTCAATCGCCGTAGGAGGTGATGACGGCGTCCACCCCCTTCAGCCACTTCTCGAAATCATCTTTGATGTCCTGGGCCACGGACAGCTCGTTGGGCTTTAAGTTGGCGAACCAGCTGAACTCGACGGTGGGGTATCGCTTTTTCAGCCTGTCCGCGACGATTTTCAGGGAAGGTTCCGCCGCGCGCTTGCTGTTACGCAGCAGGCCGATTTTCTTGCCCGCCAGGTCAGCCGGCCGGGGATTTATCCCCCGCCAGGGGACCGGGTCGGCCTCCGCCCAGGGGCTCAATACTTCATAGGTAAAATCTGTCTTATCAGGCATAATGGGTGCTCCTTTCCCGATTCGATTTTAGATTCACAGATACCAAACGACGTACCGGCAGAACCGCCACTAGCCGCCGGTAACAGGCACCAGGAGAGCGATGCGGTCGCCGGGGCGCAGCTTAAAGTCCATACCGTCAAAATATAACTGCCCGTTGATATTGAACTTGTAAAGCTCCCGGAGGCGGTCCTCTCCCGGGCGGAAGACCGGCCCCTCCAGCGCCGGGACTTTCTCCCGCAGCGCGGTGATAACGGCGGCCATGCCGGCGCCTTCCTCAAGCTCTACTTCCACCTCACGCAAAGTGGTGATTTCATACGGCAGGCCATACATATATATCACGCACTTGAACACAGCCCGCTCCCCCGCACAATCTACCTGAATTCTACCACCCGCCCTGCTATCGGTCAACGGCGCCATCCAGGCTCTTTACTGGAGAGCCAAAGAGTGGTATAATATATCACGTTATATCGGAATAAATGATAATATCGGGTATCCTCGGTGAAAACCATAATTAGATTACTGGGTTTCGTTCAAAAACACTGGCCCATGCTCCTGCTGGCCTTCATCTGCATCATTTTGAGCACCGGATTTGCCATTGTCATACCCCGCATGCTCGGTGACGGCATCGACACGGTGCTGGGCATAGGCCAACGGAGTTTCGTCATCATCGCCGCGGTGGTGGTGGTGGGAGCCAGCGCGATGCGGGGCCTGGGCGGTTACGGGCAACGGTATTTCGCCGAGGTGGTCGCCCAGAAGGTGACCTATAATATCAGGAATGCCCTGTACGAGAGACTGCAGAGGTTGAGCTTCTCTTTCCATGACCGCAACCAGACCGGGCAGCTGATGTCCCGGGCCACGGTGGACGTGGAGGTCACCCGCATGTTCTTCGGCATGGCCCTGCTCGGCTTTATCCAGATTGTGCTCATGGTCATCGGCGTGGCGTACATGTTGCTGATGATGAACTGGGAACTGGGACTGATGACGGTGGCCTTCGTCATCCCGGTATCCTGGCTGGCGGCCACGTTCGGCAGGCGCATGCGGCCTATCTGGCTGCAGGTGCAGGCGGTGATGGGTTATATGGGCAACACGCTGGAGGAAAGCCTGGCCGGTGTCAGCGTGGTCAAGGCGTTCTCCCACCAGGAGGAAGACAGCCGCAAGTTCGAATCTCAAACGAACGAACTCTATACCGAACAGATGCGGGCGGCCCGCATGATGTCCGTCAACATGCCGACCATGGTGTTCATGGTCAGCCTGCCGACGGTGCTTATCCTGTGGTACGGCGGCCACCAGGTGGTGGCTGGCAATATGACGATAGGGCAGGTAACGCAGTTCATCCTCCTGATGAGCATGATGTTGATGCCGATACGCCGGCTGGGGATGATGGTCAACCTCTTTTCGCGGACAGCGTCCGCCGGACAGCGCATCCTGGAAATCCTGGACGCCGAACCGGAAGTCAAAGAGAAACCGGACGCCATCAAAATGGACAAGGTCAGGGGGCAGGTCTCTTTCCAGGACGTCAGCTTCAGCTACAACAATCTCAGTCCGGCCCTGAAAAACGTCAGCTTCGAGGTGCAGCCGGGGCAGCTGGTGGCCCTGCTGGGGCAGTCCGGCAGCGGTAAGAGTACCATCGCCAACCTGCTGGCCAGGTTCTACGACGTCAGCGGGGGCAAAATCCTGGTGGACGGCGTGGACATACGGGACGTCACCCTGGCCTCATTACGCAAGAACGTCGTCACGGCGCAGCAGGACGTCTTCCTCTTCTCGGCTACCATCCGGGAGAATATCGCTTACGGCGCGGTGAACGCCAGCACGGACAAAATCGTCGAAGTGGCCAAGGCGGCCTACCTGGATAACTTCATCGAGGCCCTGCCCGACGGCTACGAGACCTGGGTGGGCGAGCGCGGCGATACCCTATCCGGCGGGGAGAAACAGCGGCTTTCCATCGCCCGTACGCTGCTCGTGAACCCCAGCATTCTCATCCTGGATGACTCGACGGCCAGCGTGGACTCCGAGACGGAGAGGCTTATCCGCCAGGCCCTGGACAGGCTCATCAAGGGACGGACGACGTTTATTATCACGCACCGCCTGCCCATCATCCAGAATGCCGACCTTATCCTGATGCTGCAGGACGGCGAACTGGTGGAGCAGGGGACGCATACGGAACTCATGGCCCGGAACGGCATTTACAAAGAGGTCTACGAATCACAGCTTTTAATGCACCAGGAGGCTGAAGAGAACCTGGCAGATTAAGGAGCGTTTATGTTTCACGGAGGAGGCGGCTGGGGCAGAGGCGGTGGCGGCCACGGCGGCGGGGGCGGCCGATTCGATTACGATGACGTGCTGGGCAAGGCCTATGACAGCCGGGTAATGGCGCGGCTGCCCGCCTACCTGTTGCCCGTCAAGAGATGGATAGGCATCGGGGCCATCGGGATGGTCATCCGCACGCTGGCCACTTTAGCGACCCCCTATCTGGTACGTCTTGGTACGGATTACATCGTTAAAGGTGACCTGGGTGGACTGGACATTGTCGTTATTATTTCCATTGGCATAGCCATGCTAATGTGGTTCGGGCTATTCTCGGAAAACCTGAACCTGTCCTACGCCGGGCAAAAAATCATTTACCGGATGCGCACGGAAATGTTCCGGCAACTGCACCGGCTGCCGCTAAGCTTCTTCGATACCCATCAAGTCGGCAAGCTAATGTCCCGCGTGCAGAACGACGTCCAGCAAATTCAGGAACTCGTCACCCAGGGTATCCTGGCCCTGATAACCAGTCTTCTGACGCTGATAGGTATCGCCGTTATCATGATTACCATGAACCCGCGGCTGGCCCTGATAATGCTGGCTACCGTCCCGGTGCTGGTGGGCCTGGTGTGGATATGGCAGAGGTACGCCCGGCGAGCTTTTACCCAGGTGAGACGGGCCATCGCCACAGTCAACGCCCAGCTCCAGGAAGACCTGTCCGGCGTACGCGTGGTCCAGAGCCTTTCGCGCGAAAGCGAGAACATGGGACAATTCGACCAGGTCAACCGGGCGCATTTCGATGCTAACGTCACCGCCGTCAGGCTGGAGGCGCTAATGATGCCCACGATTAATATTCTCACCGGCATCGCTTTTGCCATCGTCATCATCGTGGGCGGTTTCCAGGTGCTGGACGGCGTGATGACCGTGGGGGTGTTGATAGCTTTCCTGCTTTATGTGCAACGCTTCTTCGATCCTGTCCTGGAGCTTTCCATGGAGTATACCATGCTCCAGCGGGCCATGGCCTCCGGGGTGCGTATCTTCGAGTTGATGGACATCGATCCCGATATCCAGGACGAGCCCGGCGCGGTGGAGCTTCCCCCGGTCAAAGGCGAGGTTGAATTTCGGGACGTGCACTTCGCTTACGAGCCCGGGAAATACGTCCTCGAAGATATCAATTTAGCCATCAGACCCGGGGAGGCGGTGGCCATCGTGGGGCAGACGGGCTCGGGCAAGAGCAGCCTGGTCAATCTCATCGCCCGCTTCTACGATGTGGAAAAGGGCGGGGTGACCGTGGACGGCTACGCGGTACGCTCCGTCACCCAGGAATCTTTAAGACGGCAAATCGGCATCGTGCCCCAGGACCCCATCCTGTTTTCCGGAACGATAGAAGAAAACATTAAATACGGCAAAAAGGACGCCACCCGCGACGAGGTTATCGAAGTCGCCAGGATGGTGGGCGCGCAGGGTTTCATCAACCGGCTGGAGCAAGGCTACGATGCGCCGGTGGGGCAGCGGGGCAGCAACTTGAGCGCCGGGCAGCGCCAGCTTATTTGCCTGGCGCGGGCGATACTGACCGACCCGCGTATCCTGATACTCGACGAGGCCACCTCCAACGTGGACACGAACACGGAGCGCATCATGCAGCGGGCCCTGCGGAAGCTGACGAAAGGCCGCACCACCATTACCATCGCGCACCGGCTTTCCACGGTGACCCGGGCCGACCGCATCATCGTCCTGGATAAAGGGAGAATCATCGAGCAGGGGGCACACCAGGAGCTGCTGGCGAAACAGGGTCTGTACCATAAGATGTACCAGACCTTGAGCGCGCCGGGGCTGGCAGGGTAGCACGAAAAAATACCAGGGATCGTAAGAGGGACATTGGCCCCTCTTTCTTATTCTTTCCCTTCCCTTCTTGAGGGATAAAGTAAAATTCCTTAAATTTGCATTTGCTGGCTATTATGTTGATAATAAGCTACGAAGCTTGATGAATTAGGAGGCCTCTGATGAATGCCGCGGCGCTGGAGGCCAGGCTCAACGGCCTGTGAAAGTAAAGGAGGCAAACAATGCAGCAAATCACCGCTAACGTCTATGTGGAAACCGGCTTCCGGGGCTGCAACACCAGCTTCGTAGTCACCACCGGAGGGGTGGTGGTCATCGATACGCCGATGGTACCGGCTGATGCGAAAAAGTGGGCGGCCGAGGCTGCCAATCACGGCCCGGTCCGCTATGTAATCAACGGCGAACCCCACCCCGACCACGTTTTCGGCAACTGTTATTTCGGCGGGACGGTGGTGGCGCACGAGGGAACGCGGGAAGTCATTTTGAGCACCACCCTGGACTCCTTCACGCAAATGCTCAAGGGGATGGCCCCTGACAGCCCTCCCCCCGATAAAGATTTTAGATTCTGTCCGCCGGAGATTACGCTCACCGAAGGGCTGACGCTTTATCTGGGTAAGCATACCTTCCACCTGATGGCCCTGCCGGGTCACAGCCCCTACCAGGTCACCGTGTATGTCCCCGAGGAAAGGGTCGTCTTCACCTCGGATAACGTCGTCACGGGGACGCCCTTTTTCTTCCAGGCGCTTCCCGACGAGTGGCTGAAGACCCTGGACAGGTTGCAGGAGATGGACGTGGACAAGGTCGTACCCGGGCACGGCGAGGTACAGGACAAGAGCTACCTGCCGCAGATGAAGACAAATATCCAGACCTGGATCGGTACGGTGGCCGACGCTGTCGAAAAGGGGATGACCCTGGAAGAGGCCCAGGAGAAACTAACCTTTGAGAAGGAATCCCCGCAACTGCCACGGGACGAGCGAACGGCCAATATCATACGCAGCAACGTGGCCCGGCTCTACGAATACGTGAAAAATAAAGGGAAATAACCGCTGTTCGGGGGAGTTACCAAACCCGGGGCACCAGTTGCCTCCGGACGTGAGGGGGCTACGCGAGCACCGGCTCGGGGACGGCTTCGGTCGTTTTCATTTCCACCAGCATCTTTTGACAACCCTTTTTCATACCGCCGAAACCGGCCTTTTGACAGTTGAGGTAGACCCTGGCTACCTCGGGCATATCCTGAAGGAGGCGCGCTAAAGCCATGGGTACCTGCACGGAGACGATAATCTTGAGGCCTTCGTCCTCCGTCCAGCTTTCCGAGACTATTTTGAGATTTTCGATGGTAGACAGGTACCTGGTATATCTATTGATTTGATGGAAACTATCGAACGGTTTTATTTCCAGTTGAATATTGCCCTGGCAATATTCCGCATCAGCGTCCCCGGTAATTATCGCGTCCTGACGGGTTTTCGCGGCTTCTTCTGCCCTTCTGGCGGTGTTATGGTTCCATCCAATCATATCTCTATCACGACCTTAGATAAACGTACCGTGTTTCAGGTAGTATTATAGTACTACGGCATAAACAAAATATAAATATCGCCGGTAGGAAACTAAACACCGCATAAATAATCGTTGGACCGCCCCGCGGGAAAGGCCCCGTGCGATTTACTTGAGGGTATTGATGAGATAAACGAGGGCGTGATTGATTATCCTCCGGGTGACCTGCGGCGGTTTACCGGGATAGTCCGCAGCAGTGCCCTGGCGGCCGGATGCCCGGCTCACGGCGATAAAAGCGCTTCCCCCGGCGCTCTGGCCGGAGGTCTCGTAGTAGCCGGTCACGGCCATACCGATATCGGCGTGAAACTGCTGGCGTACCGCATCGGCCCTTTCCGAGGCCACGGCGGCGCTGCCTTCACTGGCGTCAACGGGGAGGATGACACCTCCCCGGAAATAGCTCCGGCTGCCGGTCATACCGGCCAGGGAATACGACAGCAGACCGCCCGTGAAAGACTCGCTGACAGCCAAAGTAAGTTTTCCGGCATCCAGGAGCCGGCCAATCTCACCTTCCATGGTCTGGTCATCCACGCCCCAGATGTACTGGCCCAAGATTCCCCTGATTTCACGCTCACGGGCCAGCACCATGTCCTCGGCCGCCGCCCGGGTGGTGGCCTTGGCCGTAATGCGCAGGTTAATGCCGTCCTGGCGGGCATATAGCGCCAGAGTGGGATTGGCCGCTGCCAGATAGGGGGACACCAGCTGGTCCACTTTGGCCTCGGACAGGCCCCAGGCCTTCAGCGTCCTCGACAGAATGATGGCACCACTGGCCTTTTTCAGCCGGGGAAGCACCTGCGCCTGCCACATTTCCTGCATCTCGCCGGGGGGACCGGGCAGCGTGACGATAATCCTGCCTTCTTTGGCCACCCACCAGCCCGGCGCCGTGCCCGTGGTGTTGCGCAGGGCGACCGCCGAGGGTATCAGCGTGGCCTGCCTGATGTTGTTTTCCGGCATTTCCACGCCGCGCCCCGCGAAAAAAGCGGTGATTTCTTCTTTCAGTGCGGGGTCTACCTTCAACTCTTCTCCCAGCAGCCCGGCGATGACGTTCCGCGTGATGTCACCCTGCGTCGGTCCGAGTCCACCGGTGATGATGATTAAATCCGACCTCTCCCAGGCCTGCCGGAGCACGCCGGAAAACCGTTCGTAATTATCACCAACGGCGGAAGTGTAATAGAGGTCTATACCCAGTGCCGCCAGATGCCCGGCGATGTAGGGGGTGTTGACATCGGTTATTTCGCCCAGGAGCAATTCCGTACCGCTGGTGATTATTTCGGCTTTCATAGCATCACCCTTAAAACCTGACCCTCGGTCACTCCTCCATTATCCATGAAATATATTAATTGCTCAAGTAGTCCGGTACTACCCCTGGAACCCAACCCCAAATTGTTTAACCGATACCGAAGGTGATAGGATTATATGTAGCAGGTCTTTTTATCTTTTTTGGAACATTCTCCCGGTGTTTTATTTAGCCAGACCTGATAACATGCTCCAGGCAAGCTAAAAAGGAGTTAAGCGATGGAAGAGAAAATCGTCTATTTCGAAGAACCCGGGACCAGCAATACCGAGACCACCCTGCGTCTGGCCGCAGCGCGGGCTAAAGCCCGCGGCATTCAGAAAATCATCCTCGCTTCGACGCGGGGCGAGACGGCGCGCCAGGCCGCCGAGCTCTGGGCCGGCACGGGGGTAAAAATCATCGTGGTGCCCCACCAGCACGGGTTTATGAGCGGGACACAGCGTTTCCCGGCGGAACTCGTAGCGGAGCTAAACCAGAAGGGGCACGCGGTACATTTCGGCACGATGCTGTTCCATACCGACCGGCTGTACGGCACGGAGACCCCGCGCGTCATGGCCAACCTGCTGCGGACGTTCTGCCAGGGCATGAAAGTCTGCGTGGAAATCACCCTCATGGCCGTGGACGGCGGGCACGTGGCCCCCGGCGAGCCAATCGTGGTCGTGGCGGGCACGGGCCGCGGGGCCGATACCGCCGTGGTGGCCGTGGCCGCTCCGTCGACCCGTCTGCACGAGCTTCACATTACGGAGATTATCTGCAAACCGCTCCAGACCAGGACGATGGCACCACCACCGCCACAAATGCCGCCACCGCCGCCTCCGGCGGAGAAGAAGAGCTAGGCAGTAATAACCGATCCGATATGGCAGGGAGAGAAGCGTAAATTCAGGATTTTTCGCCGATAAGCGACCTGAACCTGGCCGTCAGGCTCTCTTTAAACTCCTCGAATTCGTCCTTCGTTAAATATCCCTGTGGGCCGGCCCCGGCAGTTAACGGAGCGGAGACAAACATAGGCAAAGTCAATCGCGCCTGTTCAATGACGGCACGTGTCCGGTCGTTGGCGGTTAGTTTATATAAAATAATCCGCAGCCTGTCCCTGACGGTTTCCTCCTTCAGATTGAGCCCGGCCGCTACCTGGCCTATGGCGCTGCCGGACGCGATGCTGCCCAGAATCTCCGTCTCTTTCTTCGTGGGTTGCGCCACCGGAATACCCAGCCGCCCGCTTAAAGTAGCCAGGTCCTGAAAATCAACCAAAGCCCTGGCCGCCAGGGTGGGCACTAATAATAACTCAACCACCGGGAGACGGCCCCGGGCCACGTCTTTAATCACCGTCACCAGGTCTTCCGGCCCGCTATCCTGGGTGATGACGGCGCTGACACCGCTCAATAAAGCGCCAAACTCATGCCCGGTGTCCTCGCCCCCGGCAATCAGAATGACCGATACCAAGGGATAAACCTGCTTGATGCGCCGCGTCATGGCGGTGCCGCTGATGTTATCATCTTTCTGGCCCAGAATAGCGATGTCCGGCGGGTTGAGCTCGATAAGTTCAAAGGCTTCCCGGTTGTCGGTGGCCTCTCCGATGACTTCAAAATCCTCTTCGCCCGAGAGGATGAAATGAATGCCTTCCCGGAAAATAACCTGCGGATATGACAGAATTACTTTAATTTTCCTCATTTTCAATAAAAAACCGACCTTCCAGGGTCGGTCTCAATCTCGGCCTCCCCACTAATTAAAGAACCATCTACGAACCATCAGGTACGCTCCCCGGCAGCCCCCGGCGCGGGCTTTTTACACTTCCTGCCTCTGGCTGACCTTGCAGTCTGGATATTAACTTATGACTCTTGAAAAGTCAAGTTTATACCGTCCGAGGTTGACGTTAAACGAGGGCAAGAGGTAACATGTGGCGGAACGTCCGTCAAAGGGGAATTTCACAGAAATTCACAGGCAAAGGTTGAAAAAGTGCTTAAAATTATCGTTTGCGTCAAGGTAGTCATCGACCCGGAGGCCCCCAGTTCACTTTTTAAAATCGACCCCGACGGGCGCCGCGTTCTTCCCGGCCAGGGAGTCCCGCCGGTGTTGAATCCTTACGATGAAAACGCCCTCGAGGCCGCCCTGGAAATCAAGGAGCGGAGCGGGGCGAAAATCACTATTATCAGCGCCGGGAAAAACATCCCCAAAGCGATTATCAGAAAAAGCCTGGCCGTGGGCGCTGACGACCTTATCATCATCGAGGACGCAGACCTGGAAGATGCCGACAGCCTGACCACTGCCGGTATCCTGGCAGGCGCGATAAAGAAAGCGGGGGAATATGACCTTGTCTTGACCGGCCGGATGGCCTCGGACACCAACGCCGAGCAGGTCGGCCCGGGGATAGCCGAGATGCTCGGTATTCCCGGTGTCACGGTGGCGCGGAAAATAGAGGTAAATGACGGAATGGTCCAGGTGGAACGGGCGCTGGCCGACGGCTACGAAACGGTCGAAGCCCCCCTGCCCTGTCTGGTCACGGTCAGCCACGAAGCGGGCGAGCTGCGTCCGGCCAGCGTCAAAGGCCTCATGGCCGCCCAGAAGCAGCCGTTTACTGCCTGGAACATCGGCGACGTGGTCGCCGAAACGCCGACCGGCCGGCACCGGTTCTTGAAGCTGTTTATACCTGAAATACAGGTGCAGTGTGAATTTATCAACGGCGAGACGCCCGAAGCAGCGGGGGCCAGCCTGGCGATAAAGGTCGGGGAGGCCGGGAAATGGAGCGGCCAGCGAAAACCGGCGAGCAGTTAAAATGCGCCACCTTCCCGTGCACGGAAGATATACCATAATCGGGGTATTGCATTATCCACAACCGCATGATATATTGCAGAAAGCCAATCCGGAAAGCTCGATACAGACCAAGGAGGTAGACACAAATGGCTAAAGATTTATCCAAAGCCCTGGCCGACCTTAAAGAGGACGAGGCGGTGGCGATTGTCCGCAACAAACTAAACGCGGGCGCCGACCCTCTGGCCATCCTCGAAGAGGCCAGGCAGGGCATGGAGACGGTGGGAAAACGCTTCTCCTCCGGTGAGTATTTCATTCCCGACCTCGTCTATTCCGGTGAAATCCTGAAAAGAGTCAATGAACTGGTCAAGCCGAAGCTGGCCAAGGAAGGCGCGGCCAAGAAAGGCGGCAAGGTCATCATCGGCACGGTGGCCGGTGATATCCACGACATCGGTAAAGACATCGTGGTCTTCATGCTCGATGTCGGCGGCTTCGATGTCATCGACCTTGGCGTGGATGTCCCGGTGACGAAGTTCGTCGAGACGATAAAGCAGAGCGGCGCGCCCATCGTCGGCTTAAGCGGCTTCCTCACCCTCGCCTACGACTCCATGAAACAGACCATCGAAGCCGTCAAGACCGCCGGCCTTCGGGATAAAGTAAAAATCATGATTGGCGGCGGCCAGATTACCGATGACATCGTGAAATATACCGGTGCCGACGCCTACGGCAAGGACGCGGTGGCCGGCGTGGCCCTGGCCAGAAAATGGACGGGCATAAAAGCCTAAGCCCCGGCATATTATATTCAGGAGAGTGAAAAATGGAAAAGAAATGGGAAGAAATGACAGCCAATGAAAGGCGTGATTCCCTGATCCAGAAATGGCTCTCGCCGGCGGACGTGAAATACGTCAGCGCCGATGCGGAAAAGGCGTACCAAGCCAGAGTAAAAAGGATTGTGGACGCCGTGGAAATGAAAAAACCGGACAGGGTACCGGTCTTCCCCATGACGGGCTTTTTCGCCGCATATTACGCGGGCTATACGCCCCGGGACGTAATGTACGATTACGATAAGCTTTTCAGCTCGTATAAAAAATATATGCTGGACTTCCAGCCCGATGCCCACGGGAGTGTGACCACAGCCCCGCCGGGAAAATGTTTCGATGTCCTCGATTACAAGCTGTACGCCTGGCCCGGCCACGGCGTGGCGCCCGAGCACTCCTACCAGGCCATCGAGGGCGAATACATGAAAGCCGACGAATACGACGCCCTGATTGACGACCCCACCTACTACTTCATCAACACTTACTTCCCGCGCATCTTCGGGGCGCTGGACGGCTTCAAGATGATTTCGCCCATGACCAACATCCTGGAAATGTACGGCGGTTTCACCGGCGCGGCGCTGGTGCCGTACGGCCTGCCCCCCGTCCAGGAGGCCCTCAAGGCGCTCATGGACGCCGGCAGCGAAGCCCTTAAATGGATAGGGACGGTAGTCGACTACGGGACCGATATGGCCAGCCACGGTTTCCCCGGATTCTTCGGCGGCGGCTGCAAAGCGCCTTTCGATACCCTCGGCGATACCTTGAGGGGCACCCGCGGCGTGATGATGGACATGTACCGCCAGCCGAACAAGGTCCTCCGCGCCCTGGAACAACTAACGCCCATTATGATTAAAATGGGCGCCTCGGGCGCCAAGGCGAACGACAACCCGATTGTCTTTCTCCCCCTGCACAAAGGCGCCGACGGTTTCATGTCCGACGAGCAGTTCAAGAAGTTCTACTGGCCGACCATGAAAGCGGTGTTCCTCGGCCTGATAGATGAAGGCTGCATTCCTTTCCCCTGGGCGGAAGGCGGCTATAACTCGCGCCTGAAGGTCATCCGGGACATACCCAAGGGTAAAATCATCTGGGGGTTCGATACCACCGACATGGCCAAGGCCAAGGAGATACTCGGCGATGTGTGCTGCATCAGCGGGAACATGCCCATCGCCACGTTAAGCGTGGGCAAGCCGGAGGACGTCCGGGCCACCGCTAAAAAGCTCATTGATACCTGCGCCAAGGGCGGCGGCTATATCATGATGAACGGGGCGGTCATCGAAAACGTGCCCCCGGAGAACGTCCGGGCAATGATTGATGCCACCAAGGAATACGGCGTCTATAAGTAGCCTGAAGCGGCAACCTAAAAATATGGGGAGGGGGTTTAAAGCCCCTCCCCTTTTTTATTCCTCTCTCTTTTTCTTTACAGCATCACCGTGCCGCCGTCAACGTAAAGCACCTGCCCGGTGATGAAATCGGACTCCGCCGAGGCCAGGAAAACGGCCACCCCCAGCAGGTCCTTAGGGCCTTCGCGGCGCTGGAAGGTCTGCTCCGAGGTCGCCAGTTTGAAAGTCCCCTCGCTATCGCGCTGTCCCAGGCTGGCCTCGGTGGTGGTGTAGCCGGGGGCGATGGCATTCACGTTGATGCCGGAGCCGCCCAACGCCCGGGCCAGGGCGTGGGTAAAGGTATAAATCGTCCCCTTGCTGCAGGCATAAGGCAGGAAGACCTGCGCCGCCGGCACCTGCGCCACGTTGGAGGCGATATTGATTATTTTGCCCTTACCCTGCTTCACCATAAGCGGCGCTATTGCTTTACAGCAGAGCCATGTCCCGATGACATTCACCTTAAAAATCCGCTCCCAGTCGGCCACCGTCCAGGCGTCCCAGGGCGTGATGTTGAGCCCGTACCAGATGGCGGCGTTATTGACCAGGATATCCACCCGGCCGTAGCGCTGGATGACTTCTTCGGACATTTTCTGTACGGCTTTTTCATCGGAGATGTCCGTAAGCATGGCGGCGGCCTTCCCGCCCTTCTTCTCTATCTCTGCGGCGGTAGCCCCGGCCCTTTCCAGGCTGATATCGGGCAGGAGCAACCTGGCGCCCTCCTCGGCGTACCGCAACGCGAAGGCCTTCCCCAGCCCCCGCCCGGCCCCGGTGATGATGGCCACTTTATCCTTTAATACCGCTGCCATGTTGGCCTCCTTGAAAATATGGTGGGCCGGCCAGGAAGAACCAGCCCGGAAAAAATCTACATCACAATCCGAAGCGTGTCAAGTTGAGGACCGGGGTAAAAAAAGAGGGGGCAGCGTAAAGCCCCCTCTCTGAATCCTGTCAACTACCAATATTGACGGCTAATTTGAGTTTAACAAATTCGGCAGGGCCGTCTCGAGCAAAGCGGACTCGGCCGATTTCCGCCGCAGGTTAACAAAGATCTCCGCGAGTTCAGGGTCAAACTGGGTACCGGCGCACTGATGCAGTTCCTCGAGGGCCTCTTCCTCGGTCAGGCCGCGCTTTTTGTAGTACCGCTCCGATTTCATGGCGTCGTAGGCGTCGGCGATAGCCATAATCCGGGCATCGAGGGGGATGTCTTTCCCTTTCAATCCCTTGGGATAGCCCTGGCCGTCCCACCTTTCATGATGGTAAAGCACGGCGTCGATGCAGTCCCGCAGACCGACGACGTATTTGAGAATATCGATCGCCAACTCGGGATGCTTTTTGATTGCCTCCCATTCCTCGTCCGTGAGCGGGCCGCGCTTGCTTAAGATACTGTCCGGAAGATTGATCTTGCCGATATCATGGAGCAAAGAGGCTGCCCTGATACGGCGGACACCGCCCCTATCGTAGCCCAAAGCCTTGGCCAGCTCCGCAGCGTACTTGCTGACCATCTTGGAATGGCCGAAGGTATAGTGGTCACGGGCGTCAACGGTCGAGGCCAGGGAGAAGACAATACTATCGATAGCCGTGTTATTACCCACGTTGAGCATGGTATCCGGCTGCGCCGATTCGATGGTATCAATTTCACTGGCCATAAAGACCCGATTGCGTCCGGCCTTTTTGGCCGCATAGACCGCCTTATCGGCCGCCTGGATAATCGAGGTCCGGCCGACGCCATCGATGCGCCAGCAGGCAACGCCGACGCTGCAGGTCAGGGTGATGCCTTTTTCATTCATTCTGGCTTCCAGTCTGCTCCGGATACGTTCGCCGACCACCCGGGCGTCCTCTCCCGCGGTACCCTTGAGGAGAACGGCGAACTCATCGCCGCCGTACCGCCCGCCGATATCCGTTTCACGAATAGAAGTCTTGATAATACGGCCCACCTCCCTTAATATCTCGTCACCCATACCGTGACCGTAAATATCATTATAAGTCTTGAAGAAATCGAGATCGATAAAGATAAGCGAAAAGTCATCGCCGGAGAGGGCGCAGTTTTCAATCTCCTGATTGTAAGCATCCTGGAAGGCGCGGTGATTGTGCAGGCCCGTCAAGCCGTCTAAATCGGCCTGCTCCCTGGCGCGGGCGTATATTTGTGCGTTCTCAATCGCCACCGCCGATTCTTTTGCCAGCATGGTCAACAGGTCAATATCGTCGCGGGTATAACGCCCGCGACCCTGTTTCTTGCTCAATGCCAGAATCGCTACCAGCCTTCGTTTGGAAATTATCGGGCATAATATCTCTATCTGGAAGGCGCCGATGGCTTCCCGGTCTTCAACGGACAGCTGTTTGAACCTCGGCTCTTTTTCCATCGCCTCCAGAGAGATGGACTGGCCGCTGTCCTCCAGCCACCTGATTATCAGGCTGTGACACGACAGCATGATGGGGGAGATTTGTTCCTCTTCCGAGAGGCGGGCCACAAATTTCGTGGAATAATAATCGTTGACCGGCAGCAGCAGGCCTACCTGTCTGGCCCGGACCGTGTTGGCCAGGGGTTTCAACAGTTCATTGGCGATTTCCTTGATATTGATGAAGTTGCTGACCCTGCCGGCGAAGGAAAGGAGCAACTGGCGATTGACATAGCGGCTCCCGTAAAAAAGCCGGTCTGCGGCCTTGTCCAGGGCCGCCTTGACCCAGTTAAAAAGATAGGCGAAGAGAATCACCAGGACAATGGTCGCCGGGATGCCGAGATGCGGCGGTAAAAGACGCAAAAGGTTGCTTAAAACTAGCAAAAGGGTAAGGTAGGCCAGCGTCATGCAGACGGTGACTCCGGTATAGACAATCCATTTTCTCACCAGGACCTGGATATCAAGCAGACGGTATTTCATGAGGGTATAGGTGATAATGATGGCATTGACGGTGTAGCCTACCTGCGCCACTGTGTAAGGCAAATCCTGAATGACATACTTGAGGGCGCCGGTCACCACCACGATCAGCGCACCGGCCAGCAGATAGCCCGCCCGGTTCCGCTCTTCAGGTTCGCGGGCCTTCTTTATGAGACTCAAGATAAAGAACATAACGGCTACGGTAAGCACATCGTTGATGATTACCAGGGCGTTGACGGCGTAGCCGCCGAAGACCGCCGATGTCTCGTTATTCAGGAGATTCAGCCCCTGCGTGATATAGCCGAAAGCCGCAATGGCCAGGGTGACGGCCAGCCAGGCGTACCCGAACCTGGCGATTTTAGCGGTATTTTTACGGGCGCAGGCCGCAATGAAGTGAGCGTAGGCGATCACCAGCCAGGCGGTAAACAGGACCCCGGCCATCTTCCAGAACACCAGTTGCTCGTAGGGGAGGCGGAGGTTCATCAACAGCCCGGCCAGGCTTATACCCGCCCCGGCGACGAGGAAAATGGTGAACAGCCTCTTTAGAACGACCTTCTGGGAACATAGCACCAGTGAAATCAAAATAGCGTAAATGACAAGGCTGCCGAACTGAAAGATACTATGAATATTTAATTGAAACATGATTCTCCTTTTAGACCGTCCTCCTTATCGGTCAGTCATTTCGGCGCATGATAACGAATATCAGCCCGATGATGATGAGGAAGACGCCGATACTTACCAGCCGGCCTATCATGCCGTATTTATCACCGCCCAACCAGGAGAACCCCTGGCCTGAAGGCTCTTCCTGCCTGGCCAGAGCTTCCGGATTTTGAGTTGCGTCTGCCGGTGCCGGCTGGATTTTAGCCGGTGTGGCATCCGCCGCAGTCTCATCCGGGATATCGGCCGCCAGGGCTGCCCCGTCCGCCGGGATACCCTGGTCGTTCTGGGGCTCGCGCTGCAGCAGCCCGTTAATAACGTCATAATGGAGCTTAAGCAACGTCTCTTTGGCCGCGGTGATGTTGCAGGACTCAATTTGCAGGAAGGCGCTCCGGCCGCCGACAAAACCCTCGACGCATATCTCGCCGGTGCCGTCGGTCACGCCCCGGAGCGTTAGCGTGTAGT
Source organism: uncultured Dehalococcoidaceae bacterium (assembly GCA_964462865.1). Taxonomy (GTDB): domain Bacteria; phylum Chloroflexota; class Dehalococcoidia; order Dehalococcoidales; family RBG-16-60-22; genus Fen-1077. The sequence goes on from CAYWZO010000021.1 coordinate 26,986, forward strand.
CCCCGGTTTCAGGTTCGCGGATGCGTATCGTCTGGCCGGAGTCCTCGGTGACCGAGACGCTGGAACCAGGAATCTGGTTCACTTTCGCTCCGCTGTTAAGATAGCCGATGCTGGACCCGCTCGGGTCTTTAACCAGACCGAAGGCCTGATTATTGACGGTAATGACCAGTTCGTTCCTGGCCTGCGGTATTGGCGCGGGCAGGGAAGGTTTTTCATTGGGTCTGACCTCGGTCATCCTGCCGGCGGGTACCTGTACCTCTTCGCCCCCGGCGCTGACGCTGACCCGGCCCTCCGTGGTCTGGACGGTCGTTTTGCCTGTTTTATCCACTTCGGCGGCAAACAGCGTGCCGTGAACGACGATATCGGCCGAACCGGTACGTATCTGAAAACTGGTCTTGCCGCCGGATTTATCCACCTGGTTCCAGGTCGTACCCGATTGCTGCTTGAGGACGACGGAATAGGGCTGCGCGTCATGGCTTTCTTCGATTCTATCGATAATAAGGTCGGTGCCGGGTTCGAGCTTGGTGGTGGTGCCCCGTGTAAAGGTCAGGGACGCGTGGGCATCGGAAGCTGTTTTAATCCGGGTGCCCGGCTCCAGTATCATGCCGTCGCCCGCCTTTTTCCAGGTCAGGGCATCCTTTTTCATCACCAGGACATTGCCGCGAATGATATTGAGGACACCAAAGGGCGATGACAGGGAAAGACGCTGGGGGTTATACAACGTATAACCGGCGTCTACCGCCAGAAACACCATAATGGCAATCATGATGATTGCCGCTAACAGGTTGCCCGTACGCTTTTTCAAATTGTGATATTATCTATTCCTTACTTTAGTACGGTTAATATAGTACGTTTTTTCTAATAAACAATTCGTAAACGCGAGGGTAAAGAAGATAAATAATGTATTAATTGATGCATATGAATTGACAAATAGCCTTGAAGATGAGAAATTGTAACCATAAACAGGAAACGAAATATGCCCAGAGGCTATACAGGAAAAGTCCTCAAGGTTGATTTATCCCACCGTGAGCTCAAGGAGGAGGCGCTCGATGAAAAAATGTGCCGTGATTTTATCGGCGGCTACGGTCTGGGCGCCAGGATTATCTTCAGCGAACAGGCCGCCGGGGCCGACCCCCTCGGGCCGGACAATATCCTTGGCTTCCTGACCGGCCCCTTTACCGGCACCCCGGCCATCTCCGGCACGAGGTTCACCGCGGCCGGGAAATCACCGCTGACGGGGTGCTGGGGCGACGCCAATTCCGGCGGTAGCTTCGGCGCGTACCTGAAATTCGCCGGGTACGATGCGGTATTCTTCCGGGGCATCGTGGAGAAGCCGGTCTATCTCCTGATAGATAACGGCAAGGCTTCTTTAAAAGACGCCACCCATCTATGGGGCAAAGACACCTATGAAACCGAAGAACTGCTAAAGGCCGAGCTGGGCAAGGACACTGCCGTGGCCTGCATCGGCCCCGCGGGCGAGCGGCTCTCCCTAATCGCCGGTGTCGTTCAGGATAGAGGGCATGTCGCGGCGCGCTCCGGCCTGGGCGCGGTGATGGGCTCGAAAAACATCAAAGCGGCGGCCGTCAGGGGCAACATGAAGGTGACCATCGCTGATGAAGAAGGCGCCCGGGAACTAAGGAAAAAGTACCTGGCACAGCTGGCGGGGGACCTGGACAAGATGAGGAAATTCGGCACCACTTTCGTCACCGTGTCCTGCATTGAGTCTGGTGATGCGCCGGTGAAGAACTGGGCGGGCGTGGCGGTCAGGGATTTCCCGGATGCCAGAGCACTGTCAGGTGAAGCGGTGGCCGTCCACCGGCTGAAGCCGACCGCCTGCTATAACTGCCCCGTGGGCTGCGAAGCGATAATGAAGGCCGGGACCGGCGAATATAGCTACCAGGCCGGCTCGCACCGGCCCGAATACGAGACCATCGCCATGCTGGGGAGCAACTGCCTGAACACGAACATCGAGTCCATCATCAAGACGAACGATATCTGCAACCGTTACGGGACCGATACCATCTCCGCCGGGGCCGCCATCGCGTTTACCATGGAATGCTATGAAAAAGGCATCATCACGAAAAAAGATACGGACGGGCTGGAGATGACCTGGGGCAACCACAGGTCCATCGTGGCCATGACGGAGAAACTGGCGAAAAGAGAAGGCTTCGGCGATGTCATCGCCGACGGCGTCCAGGCCGCCGCCCGCAAGATAGGCGGCGGCGCGGGAGAATGCGCCATCCACGTGCAGGGACAGGAGGTCCCGGCCCATAACCCTCTGGCCAGCGCCAGCATGGCCACCACCTACATCACCAACGCCACCCCGGCCCGCCATACCCAGGGCTCCGAGGCCCACCATGCTCCCGGACTGATTCCGGACTTCGATAAAAAGTCGGCCACCGCTGCAGCGCAGGCCTACCGGCGGGGCAGCAATTTCCAGCACGTGCTGATGTGCTCCGGGATGTGCCTTTTCGTCAACATGTCATTGCCCCATGTGGATGCCATTACCGAGTTCATGAAGGCAATTACCGGCTGGGACGTCGACCTGGAAGAACTCGTTGCGACCGGGGAGCGCATCGCCAATATGCGGCAGGCCTTCAACGTAAGGGAAAAGATCAATTTACTTAAATACGATGTCCCGGGGAGGATACTCGGCCGGCCACCGCAGAAGGAAGGCCCCCTGGCCGGCGTCACCGTCGACGCTGGTTCGCTGGTGAGGGAGTACCTGAAAACCATGGACTGGGATTTAAATACCGCCACGCCCGGTAAAAAGAAATTGGGCGAATTGGGCCTGGAGGACGTGGGTTCGCAACTCGGAATTCAGTAGTGATTTTAAAGGAGGCAGGACCGCCATGAAAACGCTGCAGGGCAAGGTGGCCATCGTTACCGGGGCCGCCAGTAAAAGGGGCATGGGGCACGCCATCGCCCTGCGCCTGGCCGACGAGGGGGCCGACGCGGTCATTACGGATAAAATAGCGGCGCCGCGCAGTCTCTTCCCTGGCGACGAGGGGTGGGGCGGCCTGGAGGCCGAAGCGGCTGAAATCAAGGCGCTGGGGCGGGAAGGCCTGGCCATCGTGGCGGACATCAGCCGGAGTGACGATATTGAAATGCTCCTGGAAAAAACCCTGCATAAGTTCGGGAAAGTGGACATCCTGGTACACTGCGCCGCCATCCGCGGGCCGGTGGGCAAACCGGCGATAGAAGTCACCGAAGACGAATGGCGGGCCATTTTAGATGTCAACACTACCGGCGCTTTTCTCATCGCCAAAGCGGTGGCGAAAAGCATGGTTGCCCGGGGGGAGGGGGGCAAAATCGTGCTGATTGCCTCGCAGGCGGGGACACACGGCGTTCCCGGCAGCGTGGCTTACTGCGTTTCCAAGTACGGCGTCATCGGCCTGGTAAAGACGCTCGCTATCGAACTGGGACCGCACAAAATCAACGTCAATGCCATCAACCCCGGCGCCATCATCACCAATCTCCGTGACGAGTCTTTCAAAAAGATGGGAGAGGACCAGGGCATCTCCTGGGACGAAGCCAGACAGCAGGACTACGCCAGGATAAGCGCCAATATCCCCCTGGGGCGGCTCGGTACGCCCGAAGAAGTGGCCGACCTGGCCTATTTCCTCGTTTCCGACCTTTCCACCTACATCACCGGGGAGACTATCGGCATCGGCGGCGGGTTCCTTTAAACGATTGACGATGGACGCGATATACGATTTCGTAAAAACATACGCCGGTATCAGCTATGAGGATATACCGGCCCCGGCGGCGGAGGCCGCCAAAAAAGAGGTGCTGGACAGCCTGGCCACGGCGCTGGGCGGCGCAGCGCAGGCCGGCGTGGGCGAGCTGGCGGATATCGCCAGGGAGTGGGGCGGGAGCCAGCAGAGCACCGTCATCGCCTATGGCTTTAAATGCCCGGCCCCGAACGCCGCCCAGGTCAACGCGACCATGGTCCACGCCCTGGACTACGATGACGGCCATCCCGTAGCGCAGGTGCACATCGGCTGCGTGGCCGTGCCTACCTGCTTCGCCGCAGCCGAGCGGGTGGGGGGCGTCAGCGGTCAGGACTTCGTGACCGCTCTGGCGACGGGGGCAGATTTCCTGGCGCGGATGGCCTTAGCCAGCCGACCCGGCGGTAGCCTGGTGACTTCCGGCTGGCATCCGACACCTCTGTTCGGGTATCTCGGCGCGGCCCTCATGGCGGGGATGATTTTCAAGCTCGACGAAGCGAAAATGGTCAATGCCCTGGGCATCGCCTACCACCAGTGCGCGGGCAACTCTCAATGCGTTACCGACGGCGCCCTGACCAAGAGAATGGGGCCGGGGCTGGCGGCGCGGGGAGGCATGGCCGCCGCGCTCATGGCCGAAATAGGGATTACCGGCGCCCGGAACGTCCTCGAAGGCGAGTATGGCATGTTCCGGCAATACCACGGCGGCGATTACGACCGCGGTATACTCCTGGCCGACCTGGGCCGGAGGTTCGAGGGGATGAACATCGGTTTCAAGCCGTATCCCTGCTGTGGCTTTTCCCATCCCTTTATCGACGGCGCGCTGGCTCTAAGGTCAAAACATAAAACAGACCCGGCACAGATTCAGGGTATTACCGCCTACGGCGGGGAAACGGCCTACGCGATATGCCAGCCCCCGGAGGTAAAAGGCGCGCCGCGTAATCCCGTGGACGCCCAGTTCAGCCTGCCCTGGGCGATGGCGACGGCCCTGGTCAACGGCAAGGTCACCCCGCAGGACTTCACCGCCGCGGCCATCCGCCGCGAGGACGTCCTCAATATATCACGTAAAGTCAAAGGCGTTCTGGAGCCTGCCTACAACCGCCACGGCGTCGGCCCGGGGAGACTGGAAATCACGATGGCGGACGGCACGGTTTACATCGAAGAGGTGGAGCATTGCCTGGGCAGCATCGAGAGGCCGATGACCTTTAAAGATATCGCGGCCAAGTTCCGGGAGGGCGCCGCGGCATCGGTAAAGCCCCTGGCTGTAAAGACTGTGGACAGGGTTATTGAGTCTATTCAGAATCTCGAAAAAATGTCTGATGCCACCGAGATTATCAGAATGGTGGGGTAATTTTCTTCACTTCCCGATATACTTTAAGGCGTTCTTGCCGGCGATACGCCCCGAATTGATGGCGAAGCCGAGCGTCGTGCCGGAAGCGGGCAGGAAGCAGTAAGTGTCCCCGTAAAGCCCGCCGGCATCCGTCCCCACCGCGTAAAGCCCCGGGATTACCTTCTCGTCCTTATCCAGCACTTCCATACGGTGGTTGATTTTTATCCCGCCCAGGCTCCCCATGAAAACGGTATGGGCCTTTATCGCGTAGAAAGGCGGCAGGCGCAACGGCCGCAGGTACTTGAGCGGCTTGGCGAAGGTCTCGTCATGGCCTTTATCGCAGCAGCCGTTATACTCATCCAGCGTCTTTTTAAGCACGGCAGGGCTGATGTTTATTTTTCGTGCTAGTTCCTCGATGGTGCTGGCCACAGCCACGTCAGGATTTTTTCTTGCCAGGGCCGCCCTTAACTCTTCATCAAGGTTGGTCAGCCGGGTACCGGGCAGGTTTTTATAGCCTACGTATTTATCGATGCCATATTCGACCATCTGCCGCCGGGCGGCATCATCGAAGATGGTATAGCTGTAGCCTTCTTTGAGCCGGGCGGCGACGTTGCCCAGGAAGCTGTCGTTAAAGGACACGGACTCATCGCAGAAACGCTCGCCCCGCTGGTCGACCCAGAGATAGGGCTGGTGGCTGGTGCACTCGAGGTGCCCCATCATGCGCACGCCGGGGCCGAGCGGGCCCGCCCGGAAAAAATGCAATACTCCCAGGCCCTCCGCAGCAGCGCCCGCCTCCCAGGCCATGCGGATGCCATCGCCGGTCTTATCGTAGTTGCGGACGGGAATCAGGTTAACATCGAGGTCAAAGCCGCAATACCGTTTTATCCATTCTCTGTTATTGCCGTAACCGCCGCTGGCGATGATGACCGCCCTCGCTTTTACCCGCTCCTTTTTACCCTGCCTGTTGACTACGGCGCCGCTGATGCGTCCTTTTTCGCGGAGTAACTCCAGGACCGGTGCCTCCGTGACGATGGTGACGCCTTTCTCCCGGCAACGGGCGGCGAGGGTCTTAATCATGGGCGAACCCCTGGCGCCGGACGGCCCCTTGAGAACGTGGACGGTACGCCAGCCGTCCGGGATATTGGTCATGGCTTCGAGAAACTCGACGCCCTGCCGTTTCAGCCAGGCGATGGTCCCGGCCGAGGCATCGACAAAGGCCCTGACCAGGCGCGGGTTGGCCCGCCAGTGGCTGTAGTCCATGATGTTGCGGAACGCCTCGTCACGGGAGTAGTTCATATACAACTTCCGCTGCATCTCGCTTTCCACCGCGAACATGCCCTCGGCAAAGCTGGAGGTGCCTCCGAGGTAGCGCATTTTTTCAAAGAGGGCCACTCTGGCGCCAACCTCCGCCGCGGTCAAAGCGGCCGCCAGCCCGGAAGCCCCTCCCCCGATGACGATGATATCGAAACCTGTTAAGCCGGTACCAGCTTTCTCCATATATATTTCTCCTGAAAAATAATGGCCAGACCAATGATAGCGCACGGCGGAAAATCAATCAATGCGGGGAAGCCTGATTACGGATACAATAAAAGCTGAAAGTGACTTTTTCCGTTCCGCTTTTGAAGTTATGGTCGGGGCGGGCGGATTTGAACCGCCGACCTTCTGAACCCCATTCAGACGC
>CAYWZO010000022.1:0-31990 GCA_964462865.1 uncultured Dehalococcoidaceae bacterium
CAATCAAGTAGATTGTTGAGTCACGATAGCCTGGAATGTACAATACATTACGGCTTTTAAAATTTAAGGTTGAAGGAAAGCTCAAAAGTTCTGCCTATTGTCCCCCCGGCTCCACTTGGGGGTTCAATAGGCAAAAATGAAAACTTGTTGTGTTCTTGCCATTTTGGCGGTACCGGTAATTTGTAGTAAATCTTGCCCTTGGTTCCCCGGATGACGACCTTTACAATGCTGGCCGATTCAAGTTCTTCATCAGGCTGATGGTCAGCTATTTCAGGCCGACAGCCATACCAATTTTTCAGCTATATTATTCTTAATCGCTGATTTCGGGATGCTTACAGGTGCTTTACAGCGCGTGATATAATTACGCAGAGAAGATAAAAAGAAGGTTTTGTGGCTGACGGCAATTAAAGGAGGGGACCATGGTTACGTTAACAAAACTTGATAAGAAGGAGAGGAGCATCATTTTAGATGAGCTAAGAGATGCCATAGGGGTGGATAAAGTAAAAGATGATGATGTGGTTTTAGCAGCCTATGCCTCTGATTCCAGTTTTATACCTTTTCGCAAGCCCAATTGGGTGGTTCTTCCCGAAACCAGGGAGGATGTTGTAGAAATTCTGAAGCTCGCCAATAAACACAAGATTCCCGTAACCGCTTTTGGCCGAGGGGTTAATATCGCTGGATATGGCGTACCTTCCGAAGGCGGTATCGTTATGGACTTAAGACGCATGGACAAGATAATCGATATAAATACCGACTCCGGGTATGCTGTCATCGAACCCGGTGTCACCTTCGACCAGTTTGCGGTAGCCTTAGCCAAGAAGGGGTTTAGATGCCCTATGCCTACCGGACCGGGCGGTGGCTCGCCTGTTGGTACTTATTTAATGAGACCCTCGCAAAGCCTGGTCACCAAGCGCCTTGACCCCATCGTGGACCTTGAAGTCGTCCTGGCGGACGGGACTGTTTTCAATACCGGCTCATCACATTTTCCTCACGGCGGCAGCGGCCTGAGATACGGCCCGTACCCTGACCTGTCCGGCATATTCTGCTACGCCTATGCCACCATGGGAATAGTCACCAAAGCCTCCGTGACGATATATCCGATAAATGAGGCTAACCGGCTTAACGTGGCAGCCTTCGATAACTTCCCGGCCGCCCTCGATTTTGCCAAAGACATTATTAACAACAATATCCCCGAGCATACCATCATCTGGAACTTTCACATGGGCGGTTGGACTCGAAATAATCCTGCGCTGGCAATGGCTGACCCGAGGAAAGCGCCTGAAGGTATTCCCTATAGCACGGTGACGACCTTCCTGTCCGGCTATGAAGAAACCATGATTTCCCATGAGAAGGTTATGGCAAAGGTAGCCGCCAAATACGGAGGGAGAATCCTATCATTTGAGGAAATTAAGAACAATCCGAATACGGCCGGCCAGTGGGGCCAGATTTTCGAGGAATATCATCCCAACCGCAGGACCCGCGGTGGCCATCCGGGGATGCCGGGCGGGGGATGGATGGCGATGTGGGTTGTCATGGCCGAGGCCGAGGCTGTGAAAAACCTGGAGAAATGGGTGGTCGAAAAAGTCTGGGAGACTACAGGCCGCCCGCTTAACTATTACGTTCACCCCTTTGACTTTGGGCGCTCGATAATGTTCCGTATCGTGTTGATGGTACCCCGCTCCGACGAGCCAATGGTGAAGAAAGTCCTGGCCATGTTCGGGGAAATGACGGATACAGCCCTGGAAAGGTACGGAGCTATCCCGCTGCGGCACAAGGCTTATCTGGGTAATTATCTGGAGCTGACTGGAAGCTACGCTGACGTACTAAGGAGAATTAAAAAAGCACTGGACCCCAATAACATTCTTAATAGGGATATAGGTATATTTCAGGAGAGCGAATAACGATGAAATTATCGACCGAGTTGAAAGACGTAAAAGTAACCGCATCCGCTTGCCTTAAGTGCGCCAACTGTACTACCTCCGGGTGGCCGTATGACCACCTCCTGTGTCCGATATATTCTCATGACCGTTGTTTTGCTTTCAGCTGCGGCGGTTTTATGTATATTATCAAATCCTTGGTCGATGGACATCTGGACTATAACAACTCTGTGGCCGAACTGGCCTTTACCTGTCCCGGCTGTGGCGCCTGTACCGACCTTTGTAACCGCGCCGATGGTCTGGATTATATCCGGTTGCTAAGGCACGAGGTCGTCAAAAGAGGGCTAATCCCCGAGGGAAGAGCCAGACAGGTCTACGAAGAGGTCAGGGAAAAAGGAGGTTATGGGGATAAGACCAGTATCAAGATTCCTGATAAGATAAGAAGCAATAAAGCCAATACTATTGTGTTTGCCGAATGCTTCCATAACGGTGTACAAAAAAATATTTATGAGTCGGCGGTGAGATTGCTGGCAAAGATTGGCAATCCGGTTAACATATTCTCTGAAGAAGGATGCTGCGGTTCAACACTCTACGACTTTGGGTTCTGGGAACAACTGGAGCCATTGGTTAAAGCCAACTGGGAAAAGATAAAGGCTTTTAAGGACAAGCAGTTTGTCTTCATCAATCCACATTGCCAGGAGTTTATTATAAAAAGGTACCCGGAGCTTGTTCCCGGTTATACCAGCCTTAATACCCAGCATTTCAGCCAGCTTTTAGCCGACGCCTTCAAGGGAGGCAAGCTTAAAAGCAAAAATACCGACAAGGTAAAGGTCAGCTACCATGACCCCTGTTATCTGGGAAGGGGATTGGGGATTTACGATGCTCCCAGAGAAGTGCTTTCCTCCCTGGATGGAGTTGAACTGGTGGAGATGGCAAGAAACAGGGAGGACTCCTTTTGCTGTGGTGCCAGGGCGGTAGGCAACTACTTCCCCAACTTTCCTGAAGAAAATGCCAGGAAAAGAATAAAAGAATTCAAAGAAACGGGGGCGGATTTACTGATTACATGCTGTCCTTACTGCCAGGAAATCTTTCAGAAGGTGCTCGGTGAAGAAAAGATACAGGTTAAAGACTTGAGCGAATTTGTTGATGAACGAACGGAATAGACTATCTGTGCCCCAGCGCCAGAAAAAGCTATTCGGCGTGGCGCTGGACCCGGTTGATGACCCCTGGAGCCTTCAACTCAAGCACGCCTGGATGACGGCTGATACCAGCAAACTGGACTGGCTTTCGGCGTGTCCAGATCCGTACGGTGCGGTGACCGAGAGCATGGCTGGTCTTTTAAAGAAGCACAACATTCAACCTATCGGCAGGTTTCCGGTTCCCTCCTGGCTCTGGCCAAAACCAAAACAATCTGACCTGCCGCTGGTAACCGCTCAAAACATGGAGGATTTCTTTGATAGCGGTGGCCTTTTTAAAATCGTCAAGCAGTTACAGAGTTTTATTACGGAAAACGTATTACCTGAAATGCCCATCATGATAGGCATCGACCACTCAGCCACAGCCGGTGTTATTTCAGCCCTGGCAGAAAGTTATGGCCCGGAAATGCTCAGCGTGGTTGTGCTTGACCAGCACTTCGATGCCATCCCGTTATCAGTGAGACTTGCCGGAGCCTCTCGAGCCGACCCAGTTCTGGTGCCCGGTACACCTTTCGCGCCCCCAAATACCCCGGTTGGGTTTAGTGACCAGTTCTGCTGTGGTAACTTCTGGGCCTACCTCATAGATAACGGAGTCGTCCTCCCTGAAAACCTCCTCTTTATCGGGGCAGCCGACTACCCTGACCATGAAGCCGAATCCAAGAGAGATAGTTTTCAGAAGCTCTATCTTAGCTTCGAGGAACGCGGTTGCAGTTTTTTCCCGCGGTGGCAGTTTGATGGTAAATACATTGACACACTTACCCGGTTCTGCCGTGAGAAAATCACCGCTCCTTATGTATACATCAGCCTGGACTTGGATGTCGGGTCATATAATAGCACTTATGCCGCACGTTACATGGACAGGCAGGGAATCAGTAAACAAAACCTGTTAGATACCGCCAGTATTATCGCCAGCGAGTGCCGCCAACAAAGGTTGAAGATAGCTGGTTTAGACATCATGGAGTTCAACATGCATTTTCTGGGAATTGAGACGCCCAGCGGCATTAAAGATGCGACGCTTACTCTGGTAGGAGAGTTCATTGAAGCCTTAATGACCTGCCCCACCTAGAACTGTATTGGCATTAGTCAATCAACTTATCAGAGGTTAGTTCTAGGGGGCACTGGGCACGCCGGGATTCGAATCTTGGCTGGTCAGCCAATCTTAGCTCAACACTTTCAACGACCTGAATTGTTATTTGACCACTACCTCGTTACCTTCAACTGTAAATTCCGTGGTGAGCCCCTGGTCCGCCGATATGTCTTTCATATAATTCATCACGTCATTGAAACGGGCGTCGTTACTATTTAATATTTCCGGCTCGCCTTCAGGAGTGATGTAGACCGGCAGGAAAGAGACACGGTCTACCTTTTTACCGCGAATTTCACACTTAGCTACAATCGTCTTCCTGGAGTCCGGAGGGAAGGGATAAGAGGGGTAGTTCTCATAGGGCGGGTTCCAATCCGGGTTAAGGTTGCGGCGCAGCTCTTTTACGCCGGGGATTTGCGCCCACTCTCTGGTCATAAAATGTATTTCCAGAGCGAAGTTGGCGAGGCCGTAGAAAATGGCTTTACCGGAGTAAATTTCAATTCCTTTCAATATGTGCGCATGGTGCTGTACTACCAGGTCCGCCCCCGAATCAATCGCCGCGTGCGCGTAGTCCTTCTGATAGCCGGCGATTAAGGCCGGGGTCATGTGGACCCCGCAGTGCATCGACACTATCACGACATCGGCCATTTTTCTGGCTTTCCTGACATCCTCGACCATGGCGGCCAGGTCGTTTCTGTAAGGGAATGTATGCACCCGACCGGGTGTGCCGGGTTGGGTGGGTTCCATTGCCTCATAAAACGTCCAGGCCCTTAAAGGGGCGCTGCCCGGCCTGTCACGCCCGGCGTAATGCTCTTCTTTAGCCACCGAACTGTATCCCAGGAACGCTATCCGGGTGCCTTTACGCTCGATAATTACCGGCTTTCTGGCCTCATCTATGTCTTTGCCGACACCAAGAACCATCAACTCCTGGCGTTTCAGATTGTCGATAGTATCGTAAAAAGAATCGAGGCCGACCTCCAGCGTGTGGTTACCCGCGAAGGAGACGACATCGAAGCCAGTTTTCTTGATAGCGGCAGCTATTTCGGGATTGCGGGCGACCTCCTTACCCTGCGGACCGGCCCCGCGGTGCGAAAGGTTGACCTCAAGCTGGCACAAGGCCACATCCCCGCTGTTAATGACGCCGGCTACATTCTGGAATATAGACCCGGGGTCTTCCCTCTCCGGGCCGATATCACCGACGGCGTAAAATACAATACCTGAATTATCGCTTTTTGCCAACAACGTCTCCTTTCTTCCGCGAACGCGGGACCTTAGAATCTACATCTTAAAGCTATTTACTTTTAAGATCGGGCAGGTTTTGAATTTCTTCCAGAGTCTTGGCGTAGTGGTACCGGCGCGGACGGAACATCAGCCACACTTCATCGCAGACCTTCAGTTCTTCCGGTGTTAGTTTGATTTCCGCCGCCGATATATTCTCCTGCAATTGCGCAACGGCCGTGGTGCCGCTCAATACCGAGGTGATGGTCGGGTTATTCAATAGCCATGCTATCGCGAACTGGACAATACTGCAGCCGTGTTCTTTGGCCAGTCTTTTCAGCCTGTCCACGGCCTGGAAATTCATCTCCGACCAGTAACGCTCCTTGTATCCCGGCCCCATTATTTTGTGGGTGAACCTGCCTTCGGCCGGCGGTTTGCCGAATTCATGTTTACCGGTCAACATCTCACCGGCGAGGGGATTATAAACGCAGACCCCGATATTATCGTCCTTGCAGAGCGGCAGAAGTTCCATTTCGATATCCCGGGTAAGCAGGTTGTAAGGCGGCTGAACGCATTCGAACCTGGCCAGGCCATAGAGGTCGCTCAACCCGCGGGCCTTGCAGAGCTGCCAGGCGGCGAAATTGGAACAGCCGATGTAACGCACTTTACCCTGGCGGACAATTTCATCCATCACCCGCAGCGTTTCTTCCATCGGTGTTTCGTAATCCGGGTTATGGGCATAGTAAAGATCAAGATAATCAGTCTGGAGGCGTTTCAGACTGCCATCGATGGCCTGGATGATGTGGGCGCGTGACAGTCCAATGTCATTGGCGCCGGGGCCAGTTCTACCGTATACCTTAGTAGCGATGACCACCTTCTGGCGGTTACCTTTTAATGCCTTGCCGAGAATCTCCTCTGACTTCCCGCCGGCGTAGGCATCCGCGGTATCAAAGAAGTTGACGCCCATATCAACAGCGTTTTTCACGATATTCACGGCTTCCGTCTCGCTTACCGGGTCACCGTAATTCATCGCGCCAAGGCATATCTCGGATACTTTAAGTCCCGTGTTACCCAGGTTCCTATATTGCATTAACGTTCCTCCTTCTGGTGGTTCAGTTTGAATATGCAGGCTATTTATCGATTACGAATACGTATACGATAGATAGCATAGGCTATATCTATATTTTTGTCAATGAAGTATGGCAATCATCGGGACATACATCGTGCCCGACAAGTATGGTATAATTGGTCAAACATTTTCATCGGAACGTAGAGGGTACCCATGAAAGAGCAGGTGCCTATCCAGGCAACCGAAGCCTTAACGGAAGAAACAGTAAGGAATAGTGTTTGTTACATGTGCGGCGACTTCTGTCCTCTGAAAATATATATCCGTAACGGGAAGGCCGTACGCGTTACCCACCCCGATCCGCGCCTGAAAATCTGCCCCCGCTGGCGGGCGCTGCTTGATTTCGTCTACCATCCCGACCGGCTCAAGTACCCCCTGAAACGGACGGGGGAGCGGGGGAGTGGGGACTTAAAACGGGTATCCTGGGACGAAGCCCTGGATACCGTGGCTGAGAGATTGCAAAAGATAGCGAGTGAATACGGGCCTGAATCGGTAGTATTCTATATTTCGGAGACCAAGGAGTGTATCGCTTATTATCATCGCCTCGCTCACGCCTTCGGCTCTCCCAATTTCTGTACCGGGACCAGTAATTGTTATACCGCGACCTGGCTGGCCGCCGTGCTGACTTACGGCAGGGACTACAGCCTGCTGAGCGAGCACGAGGACAGGTTCGCTGACGAAGCCACCAGGTGCAAGGTTATCTGGGGCTCCGGCGTGATGCATTCTTCGCCGCACCTGTGGCACGAATACCTGGACATTAAAGACTCCGGCCTGAAATTGATCGTCGTCGACCCAAGGCGTACGAAGATAGCCTCTATGGCCGATATCCACCTGCAACTGCGTCCGGGTACCGACGGCGCTTTAGCCCTCGGCATAATCAATGTCATCATCAGCGAGCAATTGTACGACAGCAAATTCATTCAGGAATGGACGGTGGGGTTTGACGAGCTCAAAGCGCTGGCACGGGAATATACACCGGAAAAGGTGGAAATTATCACTTCCGTCCCGGCGGCGAAAATCAGAGACGCCGCCATGATATACGCCGGATTGAGACCGGCCAATCTCATTGTCAGCCCTGTTTCCACCACCCACTGCACCAACGGCGTGCTGGGCCACCGCGCTATCGTCCTGCTTCCGGCTTTGACCGGGAACCTGGATATCAAGGGTGGAAACCGGGGACAGTCCCCTTCCGTCCCGCTGAACAAAATCACCCTGCATGAAAGGTGCGCCGGACTTCCTCCCGGCCTGGGCGGGAACCGGTTCCCGCTCTGGACCAGCCTGAGAGAAGAGATGCAGTCCAACACTCTGGCCAGCCACATCGAGACGGGCTCTCCCTACCCTATCAGGGCGCTTTTCGGGGCCGGTATGAACGTCATGTTCTTTCCCAATACGAACAGATTATTGAAAAATCTTAAAACCCTGGATTTCATTGCCATTACGGAATACTTCCACAACACGGCCACGCAGCTGGCCGATATCGTGCTCCCGGTAGCCTCGTGGCTGGAGCGCCTTAATTTGATTACGAAACGGGGCAAGCGTATCAGGCTGCTAGAGCCTGTAATTGAACCCCTGGAAGAAAGCTGGCCGGAGTGGAAGATTGTCTTTGAACTGGCCCGGAGGCTCGGACTGGAAAAGCTGTTCTGGGGAGGCGACTTTGAAAAAAGCCTCGACGATATCCTCGAACCTGCCGGAATCACCGTCGCCAGCCTGGGAAGGCACCCGGAAGGAATAGAAAACAATCCGATTCCTCATTCAGATAAACACTATGAACTGGCAGGTTTTCAGACCCCCTCGGGCAAGGTGGAGATAGTCTCCTCCGTCCTGAAAGAATACGGGTACGACCCCCTGCCGGTCTATCAAGAACCGGCCGAAAGCCCGATAAGCCGACCCGACCTGGCGAAATCTTTCCCGCTGGTAATGACTTCGGGGGCGCGTACTATCGCCTATACACATTCGCAATACCGTAATATACCGCGTCTGCGCCGGATAGTGCCGGAACCCCTCGTACAGATAAATCCCGCTGATGCCGGGCCGCGCGGTATCCATACCGGTGATATGGTAAGGGTCAGTTCACCCAGGGGAAGTATAAAACTTAAGGCCGAAGTAACCGATGTTATCCTGCCCGGCGTGGTCCACATTCCACATCACTGGGCCGGCGAAAGCAACGTCAACATGCTTACCGATGATGAAAACCTCGACCCTATTTCCGGGTTCGCCCCTTTCAAATCGCAACTTTGTCAGGTTACCCGATTATAAAACGAAAGACTAACCGCAATTGTCAAAATCCTGTGAAAAATGAGGTTGACAGTTAGCCGGGGATGCAATATAATCAATCGGGTACGACATCGCTTACGAAGAATTGACAGCCTATACTATAATTGTATTTCTAGTAGCTTGAATATATCAGGAGTGGTAAAGTATGTTTGAATTCAGTGAACAGGACAAAATGCTTCGGAACCAGGTACGTGACTTCGCCAGGAAAGAACTGGCCCCCGGCGCCAAGAAACGGGCCAAGAGTCCCGAGATACCGCGCGAGATCTGGAAGAAAGTAGCCGACCTCGGCTATACGGGGCTGGGAGTACCTGAAAAATACGGGGGGCAGGAGGCGACGTGGATAACCCGCGGCGTCGTCATCGAGGGACTGGCTTATGCCGATGTGACCATCGGGGGTTTGACACATCATATCCAGAACATGGCCTGGATGACGGCGCAGGGCCCGGAGGAAGTGGCGGCCACCTGGGTACCCGGTTTTGTCAGCACGGATAAAGTCTGCAGCGCCGCCATCAGCGAGCCGGAATGCGGGTCTGATGTGGCGGCCATTCAGACCAGGGCTGTCAGGGAAGGCGATGATTATATTATTACCGGGGAAAAGACCTCGGTCACCCGGGGCACCTACGCCGACGCCTGCCTGGTGCTGGCCAAGACCGACCCCGAGGCCGGCGTCCGGGGCCTGACACAGTTCCTCGTGCCATTGAACCTTCCCGGCATTGAAATATCGCCCCTGCACGACATGGGCTGCCTGGCGGTAGGCAGGGCTATCGTCAACTTCGATAACGTCAGGGTTCCGGCTAAAAATCGCATCAGTGAAGAAGGCAAGGCCTTCGCCAGGGCCTTCGCAGCCGGCGTGGACAAGGGCCGGGCGCTCACCGGGCTGGCCGTTCTGGCCGCCGCCCAGGCCTCCGTGGACGAGACTATCGCCTTCTCTAAAGAGAGGGTCACTTTCGGCAAACCCATCGCCAAATACGAAGGCGTTTCTTTCAAGATTGCCGAGGCGGTCACGTACATCGAAGCTGCCAAGTTGTTTTGCTATTACACTCTCTGGCTGGGCGACCAGGACAGACCGTCGTTCAAAGAAGGCTCGATGTGCAAATGGTGG
Source organism: uncultured Dehalococcoidaceae bacterium (assembly GCA_964462865.1). Taxonomy (GTDB): domain Bacteria; phylum Chloroflexota; class Dehalococcoidia; order Dehalococcoidales; family RBG-16-60-22; genus Fen-1077. Next base: position 9,878 of record CAYWZO010000022.1, read on the forward strand.
TGCCCCCAGTTGGCCGCCCGGATAATCCACGACTGCCTGCTTTTACACGGTCATATCGGTTACACCGAAGAATTGCCGCTGGAGCAGCGCCTGCGCGATGTCATCGGCTATGAATACACCGACGGCACGGCGGAAATAAGCAAATTGAACATCGTCCGCGAAATCATGGGTAAAGAAGCACTTCCTTATAAATAAACAACGGATGTTCAGGTTCCACAATTGAACAAATGAAAAGGAGGCAAAGATGAGTGAATCAACACCGGTATCAGAAGTAAAAATCGATACAAGCAAATGGACGGAGAAGCGGTCCCGCTTCAGCTCGATCCGCCGCGCCGAAGAGTATTACGGCGGGCTGGTCAAGGAAATGTACAAAACATATGGCGTCGAAGGCTGCCAGGCCAACAATGACCAGATGATAGAGATGGGCAGGAAATATGTGCCCCGGGCGTTGAAGAACTTCAACATCGTCGGCAATGATTGCCGCACGGTGGCCGCCTACTTCAAGCTGGTGGACAAAATAGTGTTTGATACTGATTTCGAGATAGTAGAGGACACCCCCAGAAGAGTAGTGATGAGAGGCGCCACCGGTTGCCCCTTATCCAGTAACCCCCAAGAAGAGTTATGCGCGGACATCTGTAACAACGGCCAGGGCCACGAAATTGTGGCCTGCCAGGTTATCAACCCTGCCTTGACATTCCGCAACATCAAGTTCATGAGTGCCGGGGATGACTTCTGCGAGTTATGCTTCGAGCTGCCGGAGTCGGCGCCACTGGCTGATGTCTCGGTACCGGTATCCCTGTATAAACTGGATGAGACAGTCTGGCCATTAGAAAGACGGGAAAAAGCCCGCCAGCGCCGTACCTGGGAGAATATCGGCTCCATGGTAAGGGCTATTTACAGAAAATACGGCAAAGAAGGCCTCAAAGTCGTTTATGATGTCACCAGCGAGGCGACCAAAAAATACGTGTTCATGGCGTTGAAAAACCACAACCTCCAGGGTAATGATGCCAGGACGGTCGGGGGCTATTATAAGATTTTCCACAAAATTGTTTACGGTAACGACCTGGAAATTATCGAGGACAAGCCCGATAAAGTAGTCATGAGAAACAGCGGGTTCTGCCCCCTTGCTGCCGACCCCCCGAAGGAGCTTGTACCGGAAATCTGCCAAAATGTGATGGGGCATGAGCACATGGCCTGCCAGATAATCAATCCAGAATTGAAATTCTCGATATCCAAGCTCCGCAGCGGGGGTGACCCCTACTGCGAGTATGTTTTCTCGCTTTAAACCGGAGCCGGTAATCAAGATAACGCTCTACCGAAGGGCTTGCTTTATTCGCAGCCATTGGATGAAGGAGTTGATATGACGGCAGCCAAGACAAAGGTGAATAAAGAAGCGAAGGAATTCCCCATACTGGCCTACCCGGAAAAATGCACCGGTTGCAGGACCTGCCAGGTTATGTGCTCTATCAGGCATCTGGGTGAGTTCAACCCTCTTAAATCATATATTACCGTCACCAGAGACCATGGTATAAGAACTACCTCTTTAAGTTTTACCTCCGATTGCACCTGGTGCGGGTACTGCGCCCGCTTTTGCCCCTACGGAGCCCTGATACTGAAGAAATCCGCCAATTCTAAAAAGGAGGGTGAGTAGGCAGAGATGTTTGGATACGCTGGCCAGATTCTGAAAATCGATTTAAATACGGGGGACATTTTTAACGAGGCACTTGACCCTGATACGGCCCGAAAATTTGTCGGCGGCGTCGGAATGAGCGCCAAGTTGCTTTATGATACGGTCAAGCCCAATACCGACCCAATGTCATCGGGTAACGCCCTTATCGCTAGCTCGTCACCCTTCTCAGGTACATGTCTCATCGGTACCAACAAGACAGACTGGGCATCAAAATCACCGCTTACCGGCTTGGCGCAGTCAGCCGCCTCGGGCGACTTTGGGACAACTCTCAAGTGGGCGGGCTATGACTACATGGTAATAACCGGGAAAGCCGCCCGGCCGGTATATATCACCATCTTTGATGACGACGTACAGATCAGAGAAGCTGGTGAACTCTGGGGTAAGGACAATTACGAGGCCGCCGATGAACTATGGGACCGATATGGTGATAACTGTGCCATTTTCAGCATCGGCCCGGCCGGTGAGAAACTATCAAAAATCTCCATGGCTTATACTAATAAACAGGCGACCGCCGGCAGGATGGCCTCCGGGGCGGTCATGGGTTCTAAAAAACTGAAAGCCATCGTTGTCAGAGGCACTAGAGGGCTGCGCGTAGCCCATACCAAAGAGCTACTGGCCAAGACCGAGAAATTATATGAGACATTCTGGCAAAGCCCCAATCTTCAACAATGGCGAGACCTAGGTACAACGATAGCCGTGGAGCAATACGGCCGTGAAGGTAAAGCTGCCTGGAAGAACTGGCGCGAGTCTTACCCGGCGGACAGATGGATAAACCGGTTCGGCGTGAAAGAATTTATGAAGGTAAGGGACATTTCCCTCCCCTGCGTACTTTGTCCCTTGAGCTGCAAGTTAATCCAGACTTTAAAAGAAGGCGAGTTCGCTGGTCTTGAAAACCTGCAATCCTGTAACATGGGGGCCATCCTCTCCTACGGCGCTAAATTCGATGTTTTAAATTATAACCAAATCGTTAAGTGCCACGATACGGCCAACCGGCTCGGCGTGGACACCAATGATTTTTGCTGCCTGATGGACTTCCTCATGGAGCTCCAGGAAAAAGGCATTATTGATGAAAAAACAACCGATGGTCTGAAGCTGGAGCGTAACCTGGAAACAGCTCTCACCTGGCTGCATAAAGTTGCCTATCGGGAAGGTTTGGGAAATGTTATCGCCGATGGCTATCCCGGTATTTTTGCGGCCTTAGGTGAATCGCTGGTAAAAGATACTGTGCAGCGCCGTGGAAGCTCGCTGGACTTCGACCCACGCGGTCTTTTCGGTACGGAGGGTTTCGGTGTTGCCGTTGGACTCACCGGACCTCACGCCACTTTCGCTCTCGGTCCTCTTGTTATCGGTGGGCGTACCCCGGAACAGCTGCGGAGGTACTGTGAGCGGATAGGCCTGACCAAAGACGAGCTCGACAGCGTCTTCAGCGACCCCTCGGGATTCAACGTCGCCCGGTTGACCCGCCACGTGGAGCGCTGGAATATCCTGCTCGATATCATGGGTATCTGCAGCCGGCCACCCCTGGCGCGTTCGTACAGCCTGTCATCCATCACCGAGCTCTACGGCCTGGTCACCGGCATCGACCTCAAGCCGGAAGACCTGCTGGCGGCATCCGACCGGTGCGCCAATCTCCTCAAACTCTTTAACATCGGGCAGGGCGCGACCCGGAAAGATGACTACTTGCCGGAACGGTACTATACCGAGCCATTTTACCTTCTGGGCGAGGAGACCTGGCTTAAAGACTATTATAATACCCGTAAATTGACCAGAGATGACATCGAGAAATTACTCGATGATTATTACGAAGAAAGGGGCTGGGATAAAAACGGCGTTCCTACAGAGAAGACACTGGCGGAACTGCAACTCGCCGGTATAAAATAAGCGGCAGGACAGCCCGGAGCAGCGGCGGATACCCGGGCGAACAATAATTTCAAATCTTATCAAGGAGTTACTATGCTGAGTGGTCTGCGCGCTCTGGACCTGACCGGCGAGACCGGTTTCTTGTGCGGTAAGCTCCTGGCCCGGTTCGGAATTGACGTACTGAAAATCGAAAAGCCTGGCGGTGACCCGGCCCGGCAACGTGGCCCGTTTTATAAAGATACACCAGACCCGGAAAAAAGCCTCTATTGGTTCGCCTTTAACGAAAGCAAGCGGGGGATAACCCTCGATATCGAGACAGCCGAAGGTCAGGAACTTTTCAGGAAACTGGTAAAAACAGCCGATTTCGTCATTGAATCTTTTTATCCCGGTTATATGGAAAGCCTGGGGCTGGACTATTCCCGATTAAGTGCCATCAGACCGGGACTTATCATGGCGTCTATAACGCCTTTCGGCCAGACGGGCCCGTACCGTGACTATAAAGGTACGGATATCGTCATTATGGCGACGGGCGGTGTTATGTCGCTGACAGGCAAACCGGACGGCATCCCCTGCCGGTTGAGCCCGGAGCACGCTTACTGCCTGGGGGGTACCTATGCAGCCGTAGCTGTACTGACCGCCTGCTATTACCGCCAGCGGACGGGTGAAGGCCAGTACATCGATGTCGCTCTCTCGGAATGCGCCGTACGTGAAAACTACAGCGAGGTGCCGGTGTCCTGGAAGTTCGGCCACTATACCGCCGGGCGCCACGGCGACATCATGTTCCGTTACGGCGTCAACACCAGGACAATCTGGCCCTGTAAAGACGGCCATGTGACCTGGACCTTGTTCGGAGGGACCATCGGCGCCACGGAAAACAAAGCGCTGACAAAGTGGCTGGAAGAAGAAGGACTGCTCGGAGACCTCAAGGGCATTAACTGGGACAAGTGGGGGTTCGACGGCATTACCCAGGCGGAAATAGACCGGATAGAAAAGCCCGTCTTCGAGCTGCTGGTGAGATATACAAAAAAAGAAATCGAAGACGAATCGATGAAAAGAGGCTTACGCATCAGCGCCGTGAGCGATGTCAAAGACCTTACCGAGAGCGCCCAGCTTAAGTTCAGGGGGTACTGGAAGGACATCGAGCACCCGGAACTCGGGTGTAAAATAACCTATCCCGGCCATTTGTACATATCCAACCAAGATGATGCCGCACCACTCTCGCGGGCGCCGCTCATCGGCGAACACAATAAGGCAATATATGAAGACGAGCTGGGCCTTGACAGCCGCACCCTGGCCAACCTGAAAGAAAAGGGGGTTATCTAATCATGGACAGGCAACTGCCTTTTCAGGGGCTGAAGGTGCTGGAATGGACCCAGGCAATCAACGGGCCGCTCATCGGCGGGTACCTTGCCGATTTCGGCGCGGAAGTCATCAAGATAGAGTCGACAGTATACCCGGAGATGGGAAGGACAAGCTCGCCGTACAAAGACAATATCCCCGGCCCGGACCGGTCCATCACCTTTAATATTTTTAACAGCAGTAAAAAGAGCTTCACGGTAAACCTTAGAGACCCCCGTGGTCGGGAAATCTTTATGAAGCTTGTCGCCTGGGCGGATATCGTCCTCCAGAACCAGCGGCCCGGGCTGATGAGACAGATGAAATTCGGCTACGAGGAGCTTAAAAAAGTTAAAGAAGATATTATCTTTATGGAGGTCAGTATCTTGGGACAGGAAGGCCCGCTGATCGGGGCTGGAGGCTGGGGCAGTAACTCGATGGCGCAGAGCGGCCAGTTCTATTATTACCGTTTCCCCGGTGACACGCCGAACTCCCCCGGTTTCACCGCGGTCCCGGACGTCGTCACTCCCATGTTCGCCGTCATGGCCGCTATCGCCGCCCTGGACTACCGGGATAAGACGGGCAAAGGACAGCACCTGGACATCAGCCAGCTTGAACCACTCGTACATTTTATCGGTCCCGCCGTTCTCGACTATACCGCTAACGGCAGAATACACCCGCCGGTGGGTAGCCGCGACAATTACGCCGCGCCCCACAACGCCTTTCGCTGTAAGGGGAACGACCAGTGGTGCGTTATCGCCGTGTTAACCGATGAAGAATGGCAGGCGTTTTGTAAGGTGCTGGGCAACCCTGAATGGACAAGATCTTCCAAATTTACCTCCCTGTCCGACCGGAAAAATCATGAAGATGAACTTGAAGAACACGTGAACGAATGGACATCCCGGTATACTCCCCGCGAGGTAATGACGATGATGCAGGCGGCCGGGGTGCCGGCGGCGACAGTACAGAACGCCGAGGACATTGTCGATATTGACCCTCAGGTAAAAGACAGAGAACTGTTGCTCCAGATGCACCATCCGGTCGTGGGCGACTATCTGCATACCCGCTGGCCCTTTATCATGTCCGGGACGCCGGCCGATATCCGCCGTGGCCCTCTCATCGGCGAGCACAATCATTATGTCTGCACCGAAATCCTGGGCATGAGCGATGAAGATTTCATCAAGCTGGTTAACGATGAGGTGGTAAATTAATTCATCCTTGCCAATCAGGTAACACATTTTTCCGAATATCCTCCTCTGCGGAAAGGAGTAACATGGCCTACGAGACGTTGATACTTACCGTGGCAAACGGCATCGCAACTGTTACCTTAAACCGCCCCGACGTATTAAACGCTTTGAATACCAAAGCGTCCGACGAGCTGGGGCTGGCCATCGAAGAAGCCGGTAAGGACCCCGCCGTCAGAGTGCTCGTTATAACGGGCGCGGGACGCGGTTTCTGTGCCGGAGGCGATTTGAAAGACCTGCCTTTATCTCCCGGGGAACCGATGAAGTCCAGGGCGACCCTGGAGAAATGGCATAAAATCCTGCTGGAAATAAGGCGTCTGGAGAAGCCGGTAATCGCCGCTATCAATGGCGTGGCAATGGGCGGCGGCCTGGACCTGGCGCTGATGTGCGATATCAGGATAGCTTCCGAGAACGCCAGGTTCGGCGAGTCGTACGTACGCATCGGGGGAGTGCCTGACTCCGGGGGGACGTACCTGCTGCCCCGGCTGATAGGAACGGCCAGGGCCTTCGAACTGCTCTTGACCGGTGATATCATTGACGCCAAAGAGGCCGGGAGAATCGGCCTGGTCAACAAGGTAGTACCCGCGGACAAACTGGAGACTACGACGCGGGAACTGGCCGCGAAGCTCGCCGGGGGCCCACCGATAGCCATGGGCCTGATAAAGAAATCGATTTACATGAGTGAGTCCCAGGACCCGGAAGCGGCCCTGTGCTATATCGCTCTGATGACCAGCCTCAATATGGAGACGCAGGACGCTAAAGAAGGCGTCGCCGCCTTTGCCGAAAAAAGGCCGCCGGTCTATAAAGGCAAATAAAGGTTAAAGTGCCTGAAACGGTCTAATAACGGAGGTGGGGGATGAGCAAGATATCTGAAAAAACGCCCGTTGAGGCGCTATCGGCCAACATCCTGAACACCCGCTATGAAAATTTCGGCAGGGAGACCCTCGATAACGCCATCAACCGCATCATCGATGTCACCGGTTGCGCCATCGGCGGGGCTAATGCTACCGGCAATAAAGCGCTGGTAGAGCTGGTCAGGGGGTGGGGAGGCAGTCCTGAAGCTACCATCCTCGTTCATGGAGGGAAGGTTCCAGCCCATAATGCCGCCATGGTCAACAGCATCATGGCAAGGTCTTTCGATTTCGAGGCTCTAACCCCGTTAATTGACGGCGTCCAGGTTCCCGCCCACATCAGCGGTACCACGGTGATGACAGCTTTCACGTTGGGAGAAATGAGCGGCTGTTCCGGTAAAGAGATGATTACAGCTTTACTTGTCGGCGATGATGCTGCCATCAGGATACTCGGGGCGTCCGGCTTCGCGCTGGGAAGCGGCTGGTGCAATACTGGCACTGTGAACCAGTTCGGCGCTACCGCGGTGGCCGGGAGGATGCTGGGCCTGGACAAGCGCCAGATGAGAAATGCTTTCGGTATCGTCCTCAGCCAGCTTGCGGGAACGTTGCAAAACGTCTGGGACGGGACTACCGCTTTCAAGCTGCCGCAGGGCCTGTCCGCCCGGAATGGTATTTTTTCGGCGCAGCTCGCCAGAGCCGGATGGACGTCCCCGGAGGACGCCCTGCTCAGCCGGTTTGGATATTACCAACTCTATACGCCGGGTTGCCGCGACGCCGATATATTGACCCGCGACCTGGGAAAAACCTATTTTACCGAATCCGTCTTTAAACCTTACCCGTGCTGCCGCGGCACCCATGCTTCTATCGACTGCGCATTGAGTCTTCTCAAGAAATACCAAATCAGGGTGCAGGATATCGAAAAGGCCACCATATATCTGCCCAAAGCGGAGGCTGAAGCCTTCATGGGACAACCTTTCAACATCGGTGATTTTCCCCAGGCCAACGCGGCCTTCAGTTGCCGTTATACCACCGCCACCGCCCTGCTCAGGGGATGCGTCAGGCCGGAGCATTTCTCGGACGAATCAATACGCGACCCCGAAGTCCTGGCGCTTGCCAGTAAAATAGACGTCACGGAACTGCCGGGAGCGCGGGAGCTTACCGCTAAGCTAATGGTGAAAATGAAGGACGGCCGGGAATTCTCGGAATTCACCGATTCTCCCTGGGGTGATGCTCTGAAAAATCCAATGACCAGGGATGATATTATCAATAAATATTATAGCAATATAGCCTACTCTAAAACGATAGCGGAAGATAAAGCCAGGCAGGTACTCGACTTACTGTTAAACCTGGAAAAGGTCGGAAACGTTAGCGATATCGTTAAGTTGTTAGTACCATAACCGTATAAATCCGGGGAGGATAAATTACATGAAAACTGGTGATAAGTCCGGCGGCGCAGTCCTCGATACACAGGTCGTTATCGTCGGCGGGGGCGGGGCGGGAATGTCAGCGGCGATTGCCGCCACAGAGATGGGGGCGAAGGTCATCCTGCTGGAAAGACGCCGCTCTTTCGGCGGTAATTCCGCGCTGGCGGGAGGTATTTTCGCCGCTGAAAGTCATTTACAACGTCGTAAAAGGCTGGATGTCCGCCGGGAGGTATGCCTTCGGGAAGCCATGAACTTTTCCCATAACCGGGTGAACGCCCGTAACTTCCGCGCCTTCATCAATAAATCGGCGGATACCATAAAATGGCTGGAGAACATGGGTTTAAAGTTCCATGACGTGCCGCCGTACTATCCTGGCGAGACGATTATCACCTGGCACTGTCCCAGGACGGGTGGCCGCGCTATAGTCAACATTCTGGCTAAATACTGCAAGTCGCTGGGTATCAACATGATACCGCGGGCCAGGGTCACCAGACTGCTGCGTGATGACACAGGTAAAATTATCGGCGTGCTCGCCAGGTGTAATAATGAGCCCCTCCGGGTAACGGCGAAAAGCATCGTTTTTACCACTGGCGGGTTCGCCGGTAACGTAACGATGTTGAAAAAGTATAGCCAGTACTATCATGAGAACATTAACCGTATCGGTTATCCGCACATGGGCGAAGGCATCCTGATGGCGCTGGAAGCCGGCGCCGCCATGGAGGGACTGGGAACGCTGCACATGACCGGCCCCAGCTTCCCTCCCTCCCGTATCCTGACCGGTCTTAGCCTCGAACCCAATACCGTGTGGGTTAACAAAAAGGCGGTGCGTTTCACCGATGAAGGCACCGGCATTAAGTCTTTTGAAGCCGTGAACGCCCAGGTACGGCAGCCGGACATGTTATCCTTCACCCTTTTTGATTCTGGAATAAGGCAATACCTGGCGGAAAACGGGTTCACCAAGGGGATGGGCTCGGTTTACAAGGCAGGCAGGGTTAAAGCCGTCAGCTGGCTCAAAGAACTGGAGGAACAGGACAAAAAGGGAAATATGAAAATCTCAAATTCCTGGGATGAGATTGCGAAATGGGCAGGGCTGGACGCCAGCGTACTTAAAGCTACGATTGAGGAGTATAATACCGTCTGCGATAACGGTTATGACCCCGTCTTCGGCAAGGACCGGGTATATCTGAAACCTTTACGGACCCCGCCGTTCTACGCGATGCGGAGCCGTCCCGGCATGCTGACCACGATGGGCGGTATCAGGATAAACGAACAGATGGAAGTGGTCGATAAAAATGACGACCCCATCCCCGGGCTTTTTGCCGGAGGCGCCGATACCGGCGGCTGGGAACCGGATACCTATAACATCAATCTGGCAGGCAGCACCTTCGGTATCGCCATAAACTCCGGCCGTATCGCCGGTGAAAGTGCTGCCAGGTACGCGATGGCACCGGTAAAAAGTTAAGAAAGGGGCAGCAGCCGGCCGAGTGAAGTACAAGCAACTGCTGGAACCCGGATATATCGGCAAGGTCAGGACCAGGAACCGCATCGTTAAAACGGCGGCGGGGACGCGCTATACCCATAACCAAGACCTGCATCTAAGCGATATGGCCCGGGCCTACTACGAAGCGCTGGCCCGGGGCGGTGCCGGTCTCATTATTGTGGAGTCGCCGGCCGTGGAGTACCCCCTGGGCTCCACTACGGTCAACCGGCTCCGCATCGATGATGATAAGTATATCTCCGTTTTCAGCGAACTGGCCGATGCCATCCATAAATACAGTTGCCCCACCTTTTTACAGCTCTACCACTCCGGCCCCTGGCATAAAAAACAGATGGCCGGCCTGCAACCGGTGGCCGCCTCGGTTGTTGACATGAGTGCTGAACTGGACAGGCCCAAAGACCTCAGCCGGGCTTTAACCGTCACCGAAATCGAGGAGCTGGCCATCAAGTTCGCCAAGGCAGCCGAACGGGCCCGGAAGGCCGGATTCGACGGTGTGGAAATCAACGCCAGCTCCAGTCACCTGCTGGCTTCCTTTCTTTCTCCTTACTGGAACCGGCGGGACGATGATTACGGCCGCCAGAGCCTGGAAAACCGGGCACGTTTTCTCCTGGAGATAGTCCGGGAGGCGAGAGCGCGCGCGGGGCCGGATTTTGCCATTGGTGTCCTGTTCAGCGGCATCGAAGGGGTGGGTGAGGGGGAAAATGTTAACTTTGCCGAGGCGCAAGACCTGGCCCGCCTGCTGGAAAAAGCGGGCGCTGATATCCTGCACATGAGGTTTTACTGGCGCGGCCTTGACCTGGCTTCGATGCACCCCGAGACCCTGTTTTACCCGGAACCGCTTATCCCGACCACCCTTTTCCCCAGAGGTCTCGACTGGAGCCACCGTGGGTCTGGTGTCAATATACCACTGGCCGCCCGGATAAAGCAGGCGGTCTCTATCCCCGTGATGACGGTGGGCAGGCTTGATGCCGGGCTCGGCGAGAAGGCTTTGAGACAGGGCAAAGTTGATTTTATCGGCATGTGCCGGCGCCTGATGGCCGACCCGGAGCTGCCTAACAAGCTCATCGCCGGTAAAATCGAAGATATCAGGCCCTGCATGGGATGCAAGGAGTGCATGAGAGCTTATAACGAGGCCGTGAAATGCCGTGTTAACGCTTCCCTCGGTACGATAGACAGGTACGAAATCAGCCCTTCGCCCACCAAGAAAAAAGTGCTCGTGGTCGGTGGGGGTCCGGGCGGCCTGGAGGCGGCGAGGGTGGCGGCGGAGAGGGGGCATACGGTAACCCTCTATGAAAAAGACCGCAGACTCGGCGGTCTGCTACCGGTGGCCGCCGTGGTCAAGGGGACGGAAATCGAAGACCTGCCGGCCCTGGTACGCTATTTCGAGCGCCAGCTGGCCGGGTCAGGCGTGCAGGTAATAACAGGTAAAGAGGTTGACATACAGGTAATTGAAAATATGAATCCTGATGCCGTCGTTATCGCCACCGGAGGTCTGACAGCCCCACCGGAAATACCCGGCGGCGATGGGCCGAATGTTGTCAATGCCGAAAAACTGCACAAGACTTTGAAAAAATACCTGCGGTTCCTGAGCCCCGGACTCCTCAGGTGGCTAACGAATTTCTGGATGCCCGTAGGGAAAAGGGTAGTCATTGTCGGTGGGGATATCCAGGGCTGCGAGCTGGCTGAGTTTCTCGTCAAGCGGAGAAGGAAAGTTACCATCGTGGAAGCCGGCAATAGAATAGGTGAAGGCCTGGTGGGAAATACCCGAACGCGTTTGCTCTGGTGGCTTAACCGTAAAGGGGCGACCATGATGGCCGGCGTTAAATACATGGAGATAACCGATAAGGGAATAATTGTCATCGATAATGAAGGTAACCAACGGACTATCATCGCCGATACGGTGATACCCTCTCTCCCGTTGAGACCCAATTTAACATTACTGAAAAGCCTGGAAGGCAAAGTGCCGGAAGTCTATACCGTCGGCGATTGTGCCAGACCGGGGCTGATATTGGAAGCCATCGGCGATGGCTCGCGCGTGGCCCACGGTATCTGATATCAAGCACGGTGCGTCCCCGGTAATATGGCCTCTCCCCTGCCCGAAACCGTGCTATATGTCATTGCATGATTTATCCGGTTGGATGTATAATTGGTTGAGTTTTACGGTAAAAAACGTTAAGTACTGTACCTGCAGTTAGAAAAATATGTGAACAAAATGAAGCGTAACCCGCTTAACCAGAGAGATTATGACCTGATAAGGCTGCTTAACCATACTACGGAGACAATCTTCAGGGCCAGGCAGAAAGAACTGCAACAATATAATATTTCTACAAGTCGGGGCGCCGTTTTATTTATCACCAAAGCCCTCGGTGAAAAAGCGACAATTTCTGAGATTTCACGCTGGCTCTTAAGAAAACCTCATACCATCTCGGAAATCGTCAACCGCATGGAAAAGAGAGGCCTCCTTAAAAAAAGTAAAGCCCCGAACCAGAAGACTATCATCAAGGTTGAACTTATGCCGAAGGGACTTGATATCTACCAAAAGTCAAAAAAACGGCAGTCCTTCCAGAATATCTTATCCTGCCTGTCACTGGATGAACGCCAGCAAATGATTTCCTATTTACACCGGCTCAAGGACGCCGCGGTTAAAGAACTGAGAAGCCAAAACGAAGTAGACCTGCCTGCTGATTATTATTAATCGCCGATCATAGACCTTTCACATTATTCCCCTGTTAGATCCATAATACCCAGGTATTTAACCCTTATTTTTGATATCCTGATTCCCACACTCGGTTTTTTACCGAATGGATATAGTAATTTTCACTTCTAATATTACGACTAAAATCTTGTTGACAATAACGATTTTTGTGGTATAATGTAGCGAATTAAAAATTGTCGTTTCCGATATCGTAATAGATAATATAAAATTAGTTCCAGCGTAATATATTATCCATTGAAAGGAGGTGGATATTCGGTAACTTTATAAGCGTAATATAATTGGGTGATACAGGGAAAAATCAGATTATCTTCCAGATAATGCTCAGATTATGTTACAGCCGGAAGGAGAGAAAATCCCATGAAAAAATTATCTATTATTTCTCTTGCGATCATTGTCTCTTTATTCCTTAGCCTGCTGATTTCATGTTCTTCAGAGAAAACTACGACAGCGCCCGCTGCTACTCAAGCGCCCGTAACCACGACATCGAAACCCGCTGTCCAGCCCGTGGAACTGCTTTTTGCCGCTACCGACCCAGAGGAAGGACTTATCGGAGATGTCTACCACTGGTGGGCTGACGAGCTTGAAAAACGCACCAACGGCGCGGTCAAGATAAAATTTTACTGGAACAATACGCTGGTCAAAATGCCCGAGATGCTTGAAGCCGTGAAAAAAGGTGTGGCCGATATGGGTAATTTCGTGCCGCCCTATTTCGGGACTACCTTCCCGCTCCACGGTAATATCGATGGTATGTATGTGTTTGATCAGCATCCTCTCGCCCGCATTATGGCCAACGAGGCTTATGATAAGGCTGTTCCCGAAGCCGAAGCCGAATGGGGAGCCGCCGGCTTCGTAAAGCTCAATTGTTGGAGTATCGCCAATTATCATGTATCATGCTTGAAGGAACTTAAAACCCTGGCTGATTTCAAGGGATGTAAGTTCAGAGCTACCGGTCCGATGAATCCCGTGATTCTTAAGGCCGCCGGGGCGGTACCGGTAAACTTCACCCACGCGGAGCTTTATGACGCGCTGGTCAAAGGCGAGGTCGACGGCTCCGTTACCGATTACGACCTGATGTTCCGCTTCAAGGAAGTCGAAGTCACTCCCTATGTCATCCGGCTTTTCATCGGGGCTAACTCCGACCTGAGCACGTTAATAAAGAAAGATGTGTACGATAAACTTTCACCGGATGTCCAGAAAGTCCTCATGGACCTGCGCGCCGAGTATCCCGCGAAGTTCAACGAGTTTTTCAAGAAACAATTCATGGAAGTAAGTATTCCTGGGCTCAAAGCGGCCGGTGTGAAAATCGTCGATCTGCCCCCGGCAGACCTAGAAGCCCTGATGAACCATCCCGATGTCAAAGCCTTGAGCGAAGGATGGGTGGACTGGATTCTAGCCAAGAAACCTGAACTGACGAAAGCAAGAGCGCAGGAAATTCAGCAGACATACTTGAAACTGCTGGATGATTACGCAAAACAGTACCCTGATAGACTTGAACCATAGGAAATAATAACCACCGGTATTGAAACTACATGAAGAAGATAGCATCTGCTTTGTTATCCCTGGAGAAGATGCTGACACGGTTCAATTTCGCGGTGGCAGCGGTCTGTGGCGTCGTGCTTTTCCTGTTCATGTTAATGGTCGTGGGCGACGTCACAGGCCGCTACCTGTTTTTATCACCGATTGAAGGCACACTGGAAGTCGGCGAGAACGTGCTTGCCTTCGCGGTCTTTTTAAGCTGGGCGGCCGTGGAAGCCAACAACCAGCACATCAGAGTACTCATCGGCCTGGACCGGCTAAAACCGAAGGTTCGTGTCTGGTTCGAGATATTCGTCTGCGTACTGGGGCTTGCCGTAATAATGCCAGTTGCCTGGTACAGTTTCGGATTCATGGCAGAGTCTATCAGAATACATGAGACCGGCCTGGGTGGTAAGGTCTTCCTTTTCCCGGGTAAGGTCGGGCTGTTTATCGGCACCAGCCTTTTCAGCCTGCAGTTCCTGGTAAAACTGTTCAGGTTCCTCCTTTCCGCGCTGACGGGTCAACCCATCATCTACAAGGGACAAGTCAATGCCTAGTCCGGAGATGCTCGGTATCCTTGGGTTTGTCGTGATGTTTGCCTTGCTGGGCATGGGTGTTCATGTTGGCATCAGCATGGCAATAGTGGGTTTCCTCGGCAGCACGATGATGGTGGGTTATTCCAGAAGCCTCAGCATGGCGGTAACGACACCTTATTTCACCATCGCCGATTACAGTTTTATCGTCCTCCCCATGTTCATTTTAATGGGCGAACTGGCCTTCCAGGGGGGCATCGGCGTTCTCCTTTACAAGGCAGCTTCCAAGTGGCTGGGTAACACCAAGGGCGGCCTGGCCATGGCGACCACGGCGGCCAACGCCATGCTCGGCGCTATTACCGGCTCCACGCTGGCAGCCGCGGCTACCTTCAGCAAGCTGGCTATCCCCGAAATGAAACGGTATAACTACGACATGAAGCTGGCTTCCGGCGTCGTGGCGGCTTCAGGGACGCTGGCCGTGCTGATCCCGCCCAGCGGGGTGATGGTACTATATACTATCCTGACTGGAGTATCACTGGGCAAGTTGATGATTGCCGGGTTTATTCCGGGTATTATTTCCGCCATTATCTATATGGTAATGATATGGGGCAGAGTCAAACTTAATCCGAGCCTGGCTCCCCCGATAACTGAGGTCGCCAGCTTGAAAGACAAGTTTTCCTCCCTGAGATGGTTGACCCCGGTAATCGTGGTCCTGATTGTGATGCTCGGCGGTATCTATACCGGCGTTTTCTCTCCGGTTGAAGCCGGCTCCATCGGCGCTTTTACCGTCTTCGTAGTGGTTATCGCCCGGAGGAGTATGTCTTTTTCCGCTTTCAAAGCCGCCATTGCCAACACGGCCATTTCCACGGCCATGGTCTGCCTGGTAATCGTCGGAGCAATGGTATTCGGGAGATTTTTAATGCTTACCGGTCTGCCCGAGGCACTCCTCGATTTTGTTAACAGCCTGGCGATACCGCCAGTGGGCATACTCGTAGTAATACTGGGGATATATGTTGTCCTGGGCTGCATCATGGATGTACCGGCCATGCTGGTTATTACCATCCCAATGTTTTATCCGTTGCTCCACGGTCTGGGCCTTGACGACATATGGGTGGCTATCCTTGTAATCAAAATAGTTGAAATCGCTGCGGTTACACCGCCTATCGGGATGAATGTTTATGTCGTGAAATCGGTACTCGGAGACGTCGTCACTATCACTGATTTGTTCCGCGGCATACTACCTTTTTTCATCATGGACATTCTAACGTTGATAATACTGGTAGCCGTTCCGCAACTCTCCCTGTGGCTTCCTTCTAATATGTACTAATGACGCTATTCAGATAACATTCTCATGGACGATACTGGCCTACCCGAGTTCCTGAATCGTTCCACGATAAAAAATTTATTAGAGCGGACGGGCACGCCGGTAACGTAAAAAACATGGGCTGGGTCAAGGAAAATTGAAAAATGGACCGTGAAAGCAGCAAGAATACCGAAATTCTGAACACGGAAATAGCCGTGCTCGGGGGAGGGGGTTCCGGTCTCTCTGCAGCCGTGGCCGCCACGGAACTGGGGGCGAAGGTTATCGTCCTGGAAAGGCGGCGTTCTCCCGGTGGCAATACGGCCAGGGCGGGAGGCATTTTCGCGGCGGAAAGCCACCTCCAGCGGCGGATGAGGCTCGACGTACGCAGGGACGCGTGCTTTAAAGAGGCCATGAGCTATTCCCACAACAGAATCAACCCCAGGATTATCCGCGCCTACTTGAACAAATCAGGGGGCACGATTAAATGGCTGGAGGGCATGGGACTGAAAATATACAGCCTTCCCCCATACTACCCCGGGCAGACCATGGTCACCTGGCACTGCCCGAAAGCGGGCGTCAGGGAGGTCACCAACGTGCTGCTCAAGCGCTGTAAAGCCCTGGATATTCCCGTGCTTACACGAGCCAGGGCAATTGAAATTCTGCGTGACGAGAAAGGGAACCTGAACGGGGTACTGGTGAAAAAGGCGCGTCAATCGCTCAAGGTCAATACCAGGTGCATCGTCATCGCTACGGGGGGGTTCGGCGGTAACAAGCAATTGTTACATCAATACAGCCCTGCTTATATGGAAAATATCAATCTCATCGGCCTGCCTCATAAGGGGGACGGCATCATCATGGCGCTGGAAATAGGGGCGGCGGCCGATGGACTCGGGACGATGCACATGACCGGCCCGGGGTTCCCTAACTCGCGTGTCCTGACAGGCCTGGCCATTGAGCCCAACACGCTCTGGGTAAATAAATACGGGGAACGGTTCATTGATGAAGGTAACGGTCTCAAGTCTTTCGAAGTCGTTAACGCCCAGATGCGACAGCCGGAAATGCTATCCTTTACCCTTTTCGATGCCGCAATCAGGGAGTTCCTGGCGGAAAACGGGTTTACCAAAGGAATGGGTTCGATCTATAAGGCCACCCGGGTAAAAGCCGCCAGCTGGCTCAAAGAACTGGAATTCGAGTCCAGAAAAGGCGAGTTGAAAATGGCCGGTTCCTGGGAAGAGATAGCGGCATGGATAGGCGTTGCCCCTGGAGCTTTGATAAATACTATCAACGAGTACAATGACTGTTGTGACCACGGTTACGACCCGGTCTTCGGTAAAGACCGGATTTACCTAAAGCCCCTACGGATACCGCCCTACTACGCCATGAGATGCGTCCCCGGAATGCTCGGTACGCTGGGTGGTATCAAAATAAACGAACGCATGGAAGTAATCGACCGGAACGATAAACCGATTCCGGGGCTTTTTGCCGCCGGCAGTGATACCGGCGGCTGGTCTGGGGATACTTACAACATCAATCTCGCAGGGTTTACTTCCGGTTTCGCTATCAACTCCGGGCGTATCGCCGGGGAAAATGCAGTTAAATTTATCGCTTCCAGGCATTCTAAAAAGAAATGAAATAATTTCATTCCAGGAAAGGCGGTAACAGGCATTTAAGGTTACTGCCAAGTTCCGCCCTAGAAAGGCACTGTATAGTCCAGCCCAAGTAAGCTACGGGACTTATCCAGCAATTTATTCAAAACCGTGTGCAAGTCCCGCCGTTCCTCCTGAGTCAGGACCGAGAAGATGATGTCAAGATTGTTCTTACTTAATTGGTAGTATCTTTCTTTCCCCTTTTTTGACATCTTGATGACATAGATGCGGTCTTCCGCACGTTTTGTTTTGATTATCAGGCCTTCTTTGACCATCCTGTTTACCAGGTCGGATACCGAGTGCTGCCTCCGCATAGTGATTTCCGAAATCCTGTTCTGGGGTATGGAACCTTGGTGGGCATTTATTATATGCAAAATCTTGGCCTTTTCCAGCGTAAGATTGGCGGCGGCAATTTCGTGGAACCTTGACCTCGATAGCGCGAAGTCCGTCCGCGCCAGCAACCCCCATAAAACGAAATTACTGGTGATGTCACCCTCATTCGCCGATAAAAGCAGGCTCTTATCCTTGAAGCCAAGATAGGCACTCGATTCATCGAGTAATTTTTTTAAGATCGAAGCCATTACCTGACGGTCCCGGGTTGTCAGGACCGAAAATATCATCTCAATGGACTGCCTTGTCAACTTGTCGTGTTTAATTTTTCCCTTTTTCGTTATGGTCAGCAAGTATTTTCGGTCGTTGGGGAGTCTCTTTTTAGCGATAAGGCCTTCCCGGACCATCCTGTTCACCAGGTCGGATACCGAGTGCTGCCGCCGCATGGTGATACTGGAAACTTTGTTTTGAAGGACAGCGCCATCATTGGTCTGGATGACGTACAGAATTTGAGCTTTTTGAGGAGTGAGTCCGTGCTTGCTGACTTCTAAAAACCTCGACCTTGAAATCGCATAATGTGTATTGGTCAAGGTACCCCACAACTCCAGATTACTGAGATATTCAGGCACGGTACCCGGGAGAAAACCGCCATCAATTACGGCGTCTTCACGTGCTTTGTTCCTGGTATTCATTTTCAACGGCGTTCTTTTGCGTGAAAGAGCGAATTTTTGAAAACAGGACGATTGAATTATATTATTTTTTCAGTAATTCCTCAAATAATCCCTTTATCCTGATGTCGGCACAGATTAAAATAAGCACACGTTACAATGCCTGTTTTTTATACTCATCACTATTTTGCCCCTACGGCGTCCTTCATCTCCGCCAGTCCTTCGGGATTTTTGGCATAATGATACCGTGGCGGCCGGAACATCTGCCATACCTCATCGCACACCTTGCGTTCTTCTTGAGACAATTTTATATCGCCAGCCGCCAGGTTTTCCTTCAACTGCTCGAGGGCGGTGGTGCCGCTAAGTACCGAGGTGATGGTATCATTACCCAATATCCAGGCCAGTGAAAACTGGGGCAGGCTGCAGCCGCGGTCCTTGGCGAGTTTCCTGATCCTGTCCACAGCCTTAAAGTTCATTTCCGACCAGTACCGCTCGTAATAGCCTTTGCCCAGTGTCTCATGGGTAAACCTGCCTTCAGCCGGCGGTTTGCCGAATTGATGTTTATCCGTCAGCATTTCCCCGGCGAGCGGGTTATAGGTACATACCCCTATTCCCTCATTAGCACAGAGCGGCAGCAGCTCCACTTCAATATCGCGCGTGAGCAGATTGTAGACCGGTTGGGCGCAATCGAACCGTGCCAGATGATTGACCTCGCTTATCCTCAAGCCACTCGAAATGTACCAGACGGGAAAATTGGAGCAACCAATATAGCGTACCTTACCCTGGTGTACCAGGTCATCAAAGGCACGCAGCGTCTCTTCCAGCGGGGTCTCATAATCGGGGAAATGGGTGTAGTACAGGTCGATGTAATCGGTCTGCAGGCGTTGCAGGCTCTTCTCTATTGCCTGCATGATATGCAGGCGTGAAAGTCCAGCATCATTAGGCCCCGTCCCGGTCGGTACGCCCGTCTTGGTCGCGACTACTACCGATTGACGCTCGCCTTTTAATGCCTTGCCGAGTATGGCCTCCGACCTGCCCTGGGCATAGCCGTCCGCGGTATCAAAGAAGTTAACGCCCAGGTCAATCGCGTTCTTAACGATATTTATCGATTCCGTTTCACTGACCGGGTCGCCGTAGTTCATCGCGCCCAGGCATATGCGGGAAACCTTGAGACCTTTTTTTCCCAGATTCTTATAGTCCATCGCTTTCTCCTTCCCCGGTGAATTTTCCCTGTTATATATAAAAATTTATTATGATACCATCATATCAAGTAATTCTTGTTATCTCGTAATTATCGGCTCATGCGATTAAACAACGTCATCGAGGCCAAGGTCAATCAGCGTTTCTGGCAGGGGCCGTCCGCTCGGGTCCCAGCCCATGAGCCGGTAGTAATTCTGCAGCATGTTGTCCCAGTGGGGCATGATGCCTTTTCCTTCAGCGATACCATCCACGGGGGTCGAACCATATCTTGGTGACGGCCTGTCAAGCTCGGGGCTGATGCCGTGGCGTAGGTTAAAGACCCTGGCCAGGTTAGCGGCCCTCTTCCCCACTTTCATCGCTTCGTCCAAATCCATGTCCCAGCCGGTGGCGGCATTTACCGCTTCGCAAATTAGCGGAATGGCGCAAGAGGTATTGAAGCGGCAGGTCACCATGGAGTCCTCGAATAACATGGCCCCTTTGATTTTCGCCTCTACTGTCGATACCGCCTCCGGGTCGAACTGGTCAAACGCCGGATTCAGGCCGAGCGCCTGGTAAGGAGCGCCTTTATGGGTCTCGATGGTGCCGACGTTGGAGACGCTGGTGCTGAAGAGTTCAGGCCATTGGATCCGGTGGTCGTGACCGCGTACAGGGTTACCCTTCATGGTATGGACGGCCATCTCCGTGCTGCCCTTGCCAACGTGCCGCGCCGCCCGCATAACGCCTTCGGCCAGGATATTGCCGAACCCTTCGCGCCGTGCGGTCTTTCCCAGCATGGCCATCAGAGCTTCCCCGTTGCCCCAGGTCATTTGTAATCCGTCGGTGTCGTTCTCGGTCAGGATGCCCTTTTCGTAGCATTCGATGACCCAGGCCATGAGATAGCCCGTCTCGTTGATATCCATGCCCAGCCAGTCTATTTCACTGGCCAGTACCAGGCTCGTGGTCACGTCGCTGACTCCGATTAAAGAGCTGCAGGCCGCCATTCCCTCATATTCCGGTTCCTCGAACCTGCGGCCTTTATATTTACCCTCCTGAATCTCCATCATCCCGCAGTGCCTCGCCGAACAGGCCCAGCATGGAGATGATGTGGCGTTAAATCTTGTCCTGATGCTATCCGTGCTATAGGTCTCCATTATCTCCGGGGCCATGACATGGACGCTGGTGGTGTAGTTCCTGGTCGGGATATAGCCGCCCTTGGTCGCTATCGGTACCCCGCCGACCGTGCCCTCCCGGAAAGTCATATCAAGCCATTTGTCGGAGCGGGTATTGGCCAGTATTTTCTTGGCAAGTTCCGCCAGGGCTTCTTTGTCTTTAATGGGGAGGGCTTTTTTGCCACGGTCAACGATGATAGCTTTCAGTTTTTTGGAACCCATCACGGCGCCTACACCATTGTGAGCCGCGATGTGCCCTTTGTCGACGGAGATACAGGCAATTTTTACGAGGTTTTCACCGGCCGGGCCAATGCACAGTACGCTCGAATCCCTTTCCTTTTTATCTAATTCCTCCTTGATGATACTATCGGTCTCAAAGGTGTTTTTCCCTGCGAGGTGAGCAGCGTCCCTGAACTCGGCGATGCCGTCGTGGATGTAAAGATAGACCCAGCCAGGCGAAGCACCCTGCAGGATGATACCATCGAACCCGGAAAAGCGGAGAAAAGCGCCGAAGAAACCGTTAGCCTGCGAACTGGCCATCCCGTTGGTCTCCGGACCCTTGGTAACGACCGCGATGCCCCCGGAACCGCCGACGCGTGTTCCACCCAGGGGTCCGGAACCGATGAACATGCGGTTTTCCGGGTTATCCCAGCTTACGCCCGGGGGGACCTCATCGAACACTATCCTTATACCCAGGGTAGCACCCCCCACATATTTCCTCAAAAAAGCCTCATTGAAAGACATGGGAGCGGCGGTACGTTGGCTCAAGTCTACTCTTAAAATAGCGTTGGCATAGCCGTATCGCGTCTTGGCCGTGCTGCTGCTGGTGGTCCTTTCATTCATTATTCACCTCTTTAAGTCATACTTGGAAACAGGGATTTTTCGCCAAGATAAACCGGGGAAAGATACTCAAGTGTCTATTATTCATACATGATATCGGTTACGATTATTAACACGGTTAAATTATATCATAAAAAATATCCCTGTCAATAACCTGTGATCGGCGCCCCGGAGAAGTCCTTCCGGAAGTGAGAGCTTACGCGGTCTGCAAAAACCGCTGATTCAAAATCTGGTACCCCTGGCGCGATTCGAACGCGCGACACGCGGTTTAGGAAACCGCTGCTCTATCCTTCTGAGCTACAGGGGCTCACG
>CAYWZO010000023.1:0-4709 GCA_964462865.1 uncultured Dehalococcoidaceae bacterium
ACCGCCACCTTTTCCTCCCACAGTCGAGAATATTGTTTTTACCTCACCCCCTGTATCCCCCTCTCCTTACGAGGCAGGATGAAGGAGAGGGGGAAGAATTAGAAAGAGGGGCGAAGCTCCTCTTAAACACCCCCTTCTTTGGAACGGGAATAACATCATACGGGATAAGCAGATGATGACACAGGGCGGCCTGGGTGGTAAAAGATAACCAAGAAGAGGCGAGGTGGGAAAGCAAATCACTCATCATCTGAATGAGTTTTCACAATCTATCCCCCTAGCCCCCTTCCTTTGATAAAGGAAGGGGGAACATTAACAAATGAAATCTGGCTTATCGGGGATTAGTACCATAAAGGCTAGTGGTGAGTGCCTGATGATAAGGAACGGCCGCCTCCTTTTCCCCTTTCCAGTGATGAAGGGGTGGGGTGAAGACAGAGGGATTAGCAGTTGATGATGCTGGGTGGTTCGGGTGGGAATAGATAACAGGCGATGGGGGTGGGGAGAGTTCTGGATTCCAGCCTGCGCTGGAATGACGGTATGGGAAACGGATTGCTACGTCGCTACGCTCCTCGCAATGACAGGAGAAGGGAATGACAGAGGGTGATAATGGGTGAAGGCGCGAAGTTGAATCGGCTGAGGCCGTACCAGAAGGAAGTGGCCACGGCGATACTCGACAGCGCTTTCGGGAGAAAAGGGCTGACCTTTTCCGTGGAAATCGCGCGGCAGGGTGGCAAGAATGAACTTTCGGCCCAGATAGAACTGCTGCTTTTGACTCTCTATATGGGCGAGTCCAGGAACCTGATAAAATGTTCGCCGACATTCAAACCGCAGACGGTAATTTCGATGAGGCGACTCAAGGAAAGGCTCAACGACGCCGGCTTTGGGGGGATATGGAAATCGGAACTCGGCTATATCATCAGACTCGGCGACGCGCGGGCGATATTCCTCTCGGCGGAAGAGACCGCCAACGTGGTCGGCAACACCGCCCACCTGCTGCTCGAAATCGACGAAAGCCAGGATGTCAGCCAGGAAAAATACAGCAAGGAGTTCAAGCCGATGGGGGCGACGACCAACGTCACCACGGTCCATTACGGGACGACCTGGGACGACAGCACGCTGCTCGAAGAAGTAAAGCAAACCAACCTCGAACTGGAGCGGCAAGACGGCATCAAAAGGCATTTCCGCTACGACTGGGAGGAGGTCGCCAAATGCAATCCGGACTACCTCGCCTATGTGGAGTCGGAACGACAGCGCCTCGGCGAAAACCACCCGCTTTTCCTGACGCAGTACCGCCTCCTGCCGATACGGGGCGGGGGCAGCTTTCTCAGCGAGCAGCAGCGGGAGCAGCTGCAGGGAGACCACGAGAGAAGGCACCGGCGACAGGCGGGGAAGACCTACGTGGCGGGAATAGACCTCGCCGGGGAAGCGGAAGAGGTCGAGGACAGTTATTTAAAGTCGACTATACAGCGACATGACTCCACCGTGGTGACAATCGCCGAGATAGACTTTCCGGCAGGGGAGAGCATCGTGAGAGAGCCACACCTGAGAATAGTCGAACACTATCGCTGGACGGGTAAAAAGCACACCCAGCTTTACGCGCAGCTGGTCGACATCCTTAAAAATGTCTGGCGGTGCAAAAGGATAGTCGTCGACGCGACGGGGGTCGGCGAGCCGGTGACATCGTTCCTGCGGAAGGCTTTAGGCCCGCGGGTGACGCCGTTCAAGTTCACCCAGAAAAGCAAGAGCGAGCTGGGATTCAACCTGACGGCGGCGATAAACGCGGGGAGGGTGAAGGTGTACCGGGGCGACGGCTCCGGGGAATACCGGGAGTTCCGGCGGGAGATGGAGAAGGCGAAGAGCCAGTACCGCGCCAGCCAGACGATGAACTTTTACGTGGACCCGGCGCAGGGGCACGACGACTTTTTGATGAGCCTGGCGCTGCTGGTGGAGGCGGGAAGAGGGTACGCCCCCAGAAGCGCGAAGGGGACTGAAAGAGCAGAAACTTTTATGTAGTGTATCAATATTAAATATACAATTTGTCGAACTTTTATAATATTTATTTATTGGATAAGTTTGAATAAATTTGATATACTAAATATATAGAACATATGTCTCATTACTAGAAAAAATACATGGAATTACCCTTGACAATAATTGACAAGGTGTTAGAATTTAGACAAAAGGTCATGGTGAAAGGGAAAATGGCAGGAATTACCTTCCAATTTGACCGCGCAAAAGCCTTAGAAACCATTTTGTATCTCTCTCATCGAATTAGTGACTCTGATATCTATGGCATCTGCAAGTTGCTATATTTAGCAGATAAAACAAGTCTTGAAAAATATGGTAGGTTTATATTTGGTGAAACATATAGCGCGTTAAAGGAGGGCTCAACGCCTTCACACGCATATGACTTGCTTAAAGAAGCAAGTAAAAATCCCATAAGCGGTTTAGAAGTCAAAGGAATCCAGGTTATTTCCCATCGAGATGCTGATTTGGATTTTTTTAGTGAATCAGACATTGAGTGTTTAGAACAGATTATTAAAATATGGGGCAGCGTACCTAATTGGTCTAGAGGACAAGCAACTCATGATGAAGCTTGGAAAAAAGCTTGGGATAAAAGGGCAGGCAAGGGCAGTGTAAAAATTCCAGTTGAGAGTATTGCAGAGTTGTTCGATAATTATGATGATTTAATAGAATACTTATCTAATTCGGAAGCCGGATAAATTCATGCCTGATGTATGGCGTATATATCGCATAAAGAAATGTCGCCATACTCATCCCCCAAAAGATAAATTTATAGTCATCGTTTGCATAGACTTTGAGTGCATGGGTTTTTTAATCAACTCCGAGATAAATCGATTCACTGCTAACAAACCAGATTTACTTCAATGCCAAGTACTCGTTAAAAAAGAAGAGTATCATTTCTTATTTCATGATTCATATTTAGATTGCGCTAGACTTTATCCCTTTTCTAACGACGAGTTAATTATTGGCTTAGAAATGGTAAGTGCTAAAACAAAAGAAGAAATAAAAAATGCTGTTTCTAAAGCTAAGACAATAGCAAAGCGTTACGTGAAATTAATACTAGCGAATTAAAAATTCCTTCCATAATTAAGAAGTTTTTTAAATTCCCTGTATCCTCTATCAGGTTCAGGATCTTGTTTCTTACTTTACCCCCTCCCCCCTCGCATAGAGGGAGCTTCGTCGGTCCGGTTTCAGCTTTTCTCTCCCTTTTCAGCAAGCAAGACTAATTACCCTTAAAGACGCTATAATAAGTACGTCATGTTGAGAAAAAGCCCTAGTATCAAAGCCGATATCGCTAAAATTAAAAAATTGCAGGCTTTACAGGAAAAAGCGACCGACAAGCTGAACAGGATAACGGAAAAAGCCGCGAGTAAAACGCCTAAAAAGAAAAAGGTCAAACCGGCAAGCGAGAATAAAGCTAAGACCGCTGTAAAAAAGGGTGCTTTCCGGCACAAGGTACTCGGGAAAAAGAGCAGGACGGAAAAAAGGAGAAATCCGCTAAAACCTAAGAATACAAGACCGGGGAAAAAATCACCTGCTTCCCGCACTGGTAACGATGGTATTATATTTCGTCATTTCGGCGTGCAGAGAGGGGGGATGGGCTGAGAGGGGGCTATTGCGCCCCCCTCTCTTTTTTGCACATGATATAGTCATTGTGTTTGAAGTAGGGGGTGAAGATATTAAGTCCTGAACTCAAAATATTAATCACTTAACCTGTTATACCGTTAAGTACAATCAGGGAGATTGCCACGTCGTCCTTCACAGAGTGAAGGACTCCTCGCAATGACAAGAGGGCATTAAAAACCCTCCCCCCGGGAGGCAGGAACCGGGGGGAGGGGCAGCAAAGGGGGTGGGGGTAGACTTATTTAATAGTAGAAGGCGGTACGCCTCCCGACCCAGAGACCGAGGAGGAAGAACACCACCGCGCCGACGCACACCGCGGTATAGATACCCCAGGTGGGGAACTTGAAGGGACCGGAAACATAAAACTCGCCGGCGCCGGTCCACTCACTCTCGTTGGAGGCGGCGTCAACGGCCTTGACCCGCCAGTAATAAGCCGTGTCCTTTTCCGCCAGCTTGAGCTCTTCGATTTCAGACAGGGTGTAGCTTGAGCCCTCAATGCCGGCCCTGTCCAGCACCACCATGCTCGAAGCGAAGCTTTTATCCGTCGCCACCTGCAGGCGGTAGGTCACCGGGCGGCTGTCATCGGTGACTTCCTGCCAGTCGAAGACCACCGGTGATTTCACCTTAGCCCCGAGTTCCGGCTTCAGAGGCGGCGGTACCTTGGGAGCGGTTGATTCCACCGTGAAGGTGGTCTTGGCGCTGTTGACGCCATCGGAGACGGTAATCACATGGTCGCCGGCCTTGCTGGCAGGCGCATCGAAGGTAAGCACGAAAGTGCCCTGGGCATCGGTCTTGATACTTGATACCACCTGGTCATCGTATTTGACCGTCACGTTCGTGCTGGCGGTAAAACCAGCGCCCCCGATACCGATAATCGAACCGACGGCGTGGCCGCTCTGGTTGATGCTCAAAACGGCCTTGGAGGATGGGGGGGTGGTAGTGGAGGGGGGCGTGACGGTGAACTGCGCGGAAACGGTGGTACTGCCAACCGTGGCGGCGATGGTATGCGCCCCGGCAGACGTGCCAGACGGGACGGTAACGACGCTGGAGAAAACGCCGCCGCT
>CAYWZO010000023.1:4719-30734 GCA_964462865.1 uncultured Dehalococcoidaceae bacterium
TGCCGGACTTGATGGCCAGACCGGTACCGTCAATAGTAATGGTGATATTACCGTCGGGGAAATCGGTGCCGCCGATGGTGACATCGGAGCCGGCCGCACCGGACGTCGCCGAGAGATTGATGGAGGGGTTGGTGGTGGCGGCGGTAACGGTGAAACTGGCTTCAACCGTCGCTGTACTGACCGTCACGTAAATCTTATGAGCCCCGGCCGTAGCGGTGGCAGGAACAGTGATGGTGGAAGCGAAGGTACCGCTGGTCGTGGTATTGGAATCGCCGCCGGTAGGGGTTCTTGTCTCCGAGTCGAATTTAAAAATTATCGGGTAGCTGGGCAGGAAATTGGAACCGCTGACGGCCACGGTGGTGCCGGGCGCGCCGGTGGCGGGCAACAGCGCGTTAAGAGTCGGGCTGGCGGTGACGGTGAAGGTGCGGGTGGCTGATGAGCTGCCGGCGGTGACGGTGATATTATGGCTGCCGGCGACGGTGCCTGCCGGTATAGTGATGGTGCTGATGAAAATACCGCTCGAACGCGTAATCGTATCTCCTGAAGTGGGTACGATGGTCGTGCTATCAAGTTGAAAGACCAGAGCGGTGCTGGCCGGGAAGTTACCACCGCTGATGCTGACGGTGGTGCCGGCGGGGCCGGTGGCAGGGTTCAGCGCGTCCAGGGAGGCGCTGGGGGAGATGGTAAGAGCGGCATAAGCTGAAATGAGAGTAGGCGGGTTTTGAGCCTGCGAGTATGAATAGCGAACGGTGGTATAAATGTAATAGGTGCCACCTCCGGTCACCGTATGGGGCGTGGTGGCGCCCAGAGAGCCTTCGTTGATGGTGGCCGGCACCACAAAACTCCCGGTAAAGCTGTCACCATTATCCAGGGGCCCATCACCGTAACGGACTCTCTTGTACCTGGTAATCGTAGAATTGATGGAACCTGAAGCGGCCAACTGATCTGAAATATAGACGTCGATATAATAGTCGTTGGCACTGGTGCCATAGCCGCTGGTGGTATAACCAACAGTGTCGCCTACTTTTCCCTGGACCGGGCTAAGCGTTAAGGTCGTGGCGGCCAGGGCCGTCGACGGGATAGCGGCCATCAATACAGATAGTATGGCTATCAAGCCGAGCAGTCTGTAAAATTTAATGCGTTTCATGTGACCCTCCTGGTTAATATAACGTTGGAGCCGGGATTTGGTAAGCGGACTCCCTCCTTTCAGGCTATCAGTCTTTTCCTGGCACCCTGGCTCGGGTTATAAGTCCCGGCGAAGTTGTCCAGCGTATCTTTATTAATCAGCCAGGTGTTGTGGATTTTATGGGCCGGTATATCGCCCTGGCGGCACAGCCGCTTCACCGTTTCCGGGTGTACCTTCAGACGGCGGCTGGCCTCGATGACGTTAAGATAATTGTCCCAGATGGGCATATCGTTCTCTTAACATTTTCTTAATAAATATTGCTTTATCAAAGCAATTATTTGCCTCTATATTAATACCTGATGACTTCTTTTGTCAAGTATTTTTCCCCTTTTTTTATAAAAGTCGAAGTTGTAATAAAAGCGTGATAAACAACGGTACCGGTACTAAAAGGAGACAAAAATTCGTTGACATATTAGAACATGCGTGCTAATCTTTGACTGTTAGGTTTGTGAGGTGTGCCATGGATATGATGACGCGTGAGATTTGCGGAGACGCCCCGGAACTGGAAAAGGAAGCAATCCCTAAAGCTGAAACCGACCTGCCGCCGGAATTTTGCCACTATAAGGACGAAGGCTGCGAATACGCCCGGTCCTGTCTCGATTGTCCCTTCCCGCAATGCCTTTACGACGAGCCCAGGGGGCGGCAGCGCTGGCTAAAGGAACTGCGCAATCGGGAGATTAACCGGCTCTTCGAATCCGGCCGTAATGTCAGGGAGCTGGCGGCGATGTTCGATGTCAGCGACCGGACAGTGCAGAGGGCCCTTAGGGAAGTAATAAGACACAGGTAGCGAGGCCTTTAAAGGAGCGAGGCATGATGAATGAGATAGTTGTTTCACAACTGGCCCGTATGGACACGGAAAGGATGAAAAACTACCGGGAACTTCTGGACTTTTACTACGGCAGACAGTGGGAGGGGAGGGAAAGACGGGGCGAAAGGCGGCTGACTTTTAATTACGCCAAGGTCTTCGTGGAGAAGATTGCGTCCTACCTGATGTCGGATATCAGTTTTGCCGCTGACCCGCTCGAGGACTCGGAAAAGGGGAGGGAAAGCGCCCGCCGGGCGGAGGCGGCCATAGATACGGTCTATGCGGACAATTACCTGGAACAGCTCGACCTGGAGACGGAAATCGACTGCGCCGTGATGGGGGATGCCTGCTATAAGGTCACCTGGGACGCCGCCACGGAGAGAGTGAGGGTGACAGCACCCGATGTCCAGGGCATCTACGCCTGGAGCGCCGGCGACGATATTTCGCAGGTGTGGCGCGTGGCCTCGAAGTACCGCCTCTCCGCCGAGGAGGTCGAGCTTATCTACGGGGTCAAGCCCGGCGCCAAGACGGCGACCGTGGTGGAGATATGGACGGACCGCGACTTCGAGATTTACCTGGATAATGCTCTGTTTGAGGCCAAGCCCAACCCCTACGGTTTTATCCCTTTTATCATTTTCCCCAACCTGCGCGAGCCGAAGAAGTTCTGGGGCGTGTCCGACCTGCCGCAGATAATCGAATCGCAGCGCGAGCTGAACCGGGCGATGAGCCAGCTCTCGCGCATTCTGGAGCTTTCCGGTAACCCCATCGCCGTGCTGGAGAACGTGGAAGAGTCCGAGGACATCGCTATCCGGCCCGGGGCGGTGTGGAACGTACCGGAGGACGCCAAGGCCTACCTGCTCGACCTGCTCCAGGGGGGCGGCGTTAACCTGCATATCAATTACATCGACATGCTGTACCGCACCCTGCATGACCTGTCGGAATCGCCGCGGTCGGCCTTCGGCGGGCTGGCGCGGGACATCTCCGGCGTGGCCATGGAGCTCGACCTCCAGCCGCTCCTGCAAAAGGTCAGGCGGAAGAGGCTCATCCGGACGGCCGTGTATAACCGGCGCAGCGAGATGATTCTCAAGCTCCTGCAGAAGTACCGGGGCGAGGAATTCGGTAATAACCGCCGGCGCGTCGTCTGGGGAGCGGTGCTGCCGCGGGACACGGAGCGGAAGGTCAACAGCGAGCAGGTAATGGTGCAGAACGGCATCCATTCACGCCGCACCGCCATGGACGAGATGGGCGTGCGGGACCCGGACTACGAGTTCCGGCGGTGGCTGGAAGAACGGGAGTCCATCCTGAAAATGAACCAGGAGCTCAATGCCCGGAACAAGCGGAATGGCGCGAGAGAGAGTGCTTTGTCATCCCGCCTGGAAGGCAGCGAAGAGTAATCGGGAGGAGTGAAGGAAATGGAAAACGAACAGGAGACGGAACTAACGGTTGATGAACAGGACAGCGAGGTCGTGGATTACTTACCGGAAAATGACGAACTGGCCCGCGAGCTTGAGGCCGGCCGGGCGGTTATCGACGAATTGAGGCAGACCCTGGCGGCCAGAGATGAGGAAACCGCCGTGCTGAACCAGTCCCTGGAAGAGGCCCGGCAGGCGCGGGACGAACTGGGTAAATCGTTAGCACAGACAGTCACCGGCTACAGAGAGCTCGTGGTGCAGGCCAACCCCGGCGTGCCGGAGGAGATGATTACCGGCGACTCCATCGAGGAGGTCAATGCGTCATTGGAGGGCGCCCGGACACTGGTGGAACGCGTCAGGCGCGAAATCGAGGCGGAAACCGCGCGGACGCGCGTACCGGCCGGGGCGCCGCCGCGGACACCGCCGGACCTGTCGGCCCTGACGGCGCGGGAAAAGATACAGTACGCGCTGGGCGGGTAGTAAAACGGGCTCTGAAGTCGCTAGAAAAGAAAAAATAAAAATCTTGCTCGTCATTGCGAGCCCCGATGTAATCGGGGCGCGGCAATCCCGATAATTACCTTAAACGATGATGGAGATTGCCACGGTCGCTTTCGCTCCCTCGCAATGACAATAAAAAAAGGAGGTAAATTAAGATGGCATTAACATTAGCGGAGGCGGCCAAGCTTTCCAACGATATGCTGATGCAGGGGGTGGTGGAGACCATCGTCAAGGACTCACCGGTACTGCAGCGGCTTCCCTTCATCGAAATCGTGGGCAACGGCCTGACCTACAACCGGGAAAGCACCCTGCCGGACATCGATTTTTACGATGTCGGCGATACGTGGGCGGAGAGCACGCCCACCTTTACCCAGGTCACCGCCAACCTGAAAATCATGGGCGGCGACGCCGACGTGGACAACTTCCTCAAGGCCACGCGCAGCAATATCCAGGACCTGGAAACGGCCGTCATCGAGCTGAAGGCCAAGGCGCTGAAGGACAAGTTCGAGGAGACGTTTATCTACGGCGATGCGGCGAACAATTCCAAGCAGTTCGACGGCTTGAGGAAAATCATCGATACCGGCACGGACGGCGACCAGGTCATCGCCATGGGCGCTACCGGCGCCACGCTGACCCTGGCCAAACTGGACGAGCTTATCGATGCCGTCAAGGGCGGCAAGCCGGACATGCTCCTGATGAGCCGCCGCTCGCGGCGGAAGCTCAACGCCCTGGTCCGGGCGGCCGGCGGCATGACCGAGACCAACCAGGACAGATGGGGCAACTTCGTGCAGCTCTGGGACGGCGTGCCCATCGGCGTCAACGACTGGATCCTGGATACCCATGTCCTGACGGACAGCGTGGAGACGGCCACCACCGGCGGCAGCTGTTCCACCATCTACGCCGTCCAGTTCGGCGAGGGGGCTTTGAGCGGCCTGACCAGCCCCGGCTTCCTGCACGCCGAGCCGGTCGGCCCGCTGGAGACCAAGGACGCCTCGCGGACGCGGGTCAAGTGGTACGTGGCCCTGGCCCTGTTCAGCGCGGTGAAGGCGGCGGCCCTCATCGGCGTCCAGGACTAATACTTGACATAAATATTAATCAAGGGGGAGGGG
This sequence comes from uncultured Dehalococcoidaceae bacterium, assembly GCA_964462865.1. GTDB lineage: Bacteria > Chloroflexota > Dehalococcoidia > Dehalococcoidales > RBG-16-60-22 > Fen-1077. The sequence goes on from CAYWZO010000023.1 coordinate 9,730, forward strand.
CTATAACCTCCCCCTGGGGAGGTAAAACATGGAAAAACGGGAATTGGCTCATTGGTTATGCCGGTTCCGGCTAAGCAAATACCAGGAAAATATTGAGCCGTACCGGGGCAGGGAAGACGAGTTTCACCGGTTTTTTGTTCCCTATGAAATAATCGAGGGCGAGGGGAACTGCCTGCTGAATACCGGCATCGATGAGATGTGGGACTTAATCGTGGGCGACTCGGCCAATCATTTCAGCAATACCACCGCCCAGATAGGCGTCGGTGATTCCAGCACAGCCGCTTCACCGACGCAGACGGACCTGCAGGCGGCCACCAACAAGACCTACCAGGGCATGGAGTCCGGCTATCCCACATCGACATCGCAGAAAGCGACCTTCAAGGCCAGCTTCGGCGATAGCGAAGCCAACTATACCTGGAACGAGTGGGTGGTGAAGCAGTCCGCCAGCGCCGTGTGCCTGAACCGCAAGGTCGAATCCCTGGGGACCAAGTCCGGGGGCACCTGGACGCTGGAAGTCAATATAACCTTATCATAGTTACGGGAGAATAAAGTGACCGACGCACAGATAATAGAGCCTGTCCTTCTGGCGGCGCTGGCGAAGCAGGGCATAGCCGCCGGTAACGTGGAGCTCCGGCGCGACTATGCCCCCCGCTCCCGGGGTGAAGGATATTCCCCTTATGCCCGGACGTACCAGGACGCGCTGACGAAAAGACATTTCGCGGTGATTTCCGGACTGCCGGGCTGCGATGCCTACGGGCAGGCCCACGAGCTTACCTGGCGGGATAACAACGGCGTTATCGAGAGCGGCAACAACATCTTCCACGGCAAGCTGTCGGCCAACGGCTTTCAGGTTTCGGCCTTGAGCGAGCAGCCGAACGGGGTGTTGCATGGCGAGGGGGTAGCTTTCCACCCGCAGCTATTCATCGGAGGTGTGGAGATAAGGCCTGTCTCGGACACGCCCAGGTTACTGGAGACCGACCCGCTCAATGAAAATTATCATAATAACACGCTGGAGTGGGACTATGGCGTTTGCCGGCGACGGGTCAGGTTGATTGAGGGACGTTTTCTCGGTTCATGGGTGTTCACCGCCGCCCCTCAAGGCGATGTCCAAATCAAGTATAATCAGACTGGAAAATTCCGCCTCAGGCTACAGTACGCCAAAGACGCTGACACCGAGTTTATACCCCGGGCTTATTTTGAAGAAGCCTCGGATTGGCCTGTAGAAATATCCGACAGCGCCACCTTCTATCCTGATGCCAACCCCGAATCCTCATCGGTTGACGGTGAAACTTATAGAAATAATAATTTCGGTGAGGCATGGGCAACTTTAGTGGCCAACGCTGGGACAAATTCCGCCGATGCTGGTAACAGCGGCGATTTAGCGATTATCGCCCACACTACCGAGAACTTGTTTAAAAGAACATGCCGTTTTTTCGCTCTATTCGATACAAGCTCAATAGGCGCAGGGAATAATGTTACGGCGGCAACCTTCTCAATACGTGGTTACTCGAGCAAGTCCGATGGTCTTGCGACGACACCGACTATCAATATCTACTCGTCTAACCCGGCCAGCAATACCGAACTTACAACTGCCGACCATTTTACTCTAGGCTCGATTCCCTTTTGCGATACTCCTATCGCCCATGCTGACTGGCTAGAAAGCTCTACTCTCAATGACTTTATACTAAATAGTGTGGGTCTTGATGCCGTTGATGTTTCGGGCGTTACCAAGCTCGGGATGAGGTTAAATTACGATGTATCGGGAACGCCGAACTGGGTATCTGGTGAGACTACTGAGATTAAATACTTCACGTCAGAAAGAGGCTCCGGCTACCAGCCCAAGCTGGTGGTAACCTATACTACGGGCATCACCGAGAAATCTGCGGCGGAAACCGGTGCGGGGGTTGAGGTGATAACATCGGGCAACCCTATCGCAATCATAGGTGACGGCGAAACGGGCGCAGGGGTCGATGGGAAGATGGCTGGTAGTCCCAACGTCATGCTTGGAGGCGTGGAAACGGGCGCCGGGCTGGAATCCCTGGAGAGCCTCGGCCTGGGGGTAATGGAAACAGGTGCCGGAGCGGAATCCCTGGGCAGCCGCGACCTGGGTAATATCGAGACAGGTACCGGTGCGGAGTCTCTGGGCAGCCGTGAACTGGGGAAGGCGGAAACAGGTTCGGGGCTGGATATAGCTTCGCTGCTGGCTTCCTTGGCGGGTGATGAGACCGGCGTGGGCGCGGAAGCGGCCCTGAAAATCGCGGCTTTCTTCTCGGGCGATAGCGGCCTCGGTGCGGAGATTAGCTGGATGCTGAAGGACGCCCTCGCCGGCGATGCCGGCCTCGGGGCCGATGCGCTGAAGTCCATGATAAAAACGGCCGGGTCGGCTACGGACATGCGGCTGTACGAAAGCCCGGGCCAGGGCGGCCTGCCGTCCAAACAGGTAAGAATGCCATCCAAGGGGGTGAATTTATGAATATATCGGAAATGATAGCTCTGGTGAGAACGGATATCCACGATGAGGACAGCGAAAACTACCGGTGGACGGATGATGAGCTTACCCGGCATATCAACCGGGCCGTTAAAGAGTTTTCGCAAAAGATTCCCTTGCCGGCCACGGCCGTTTTACCCACCACCGCCGACTCCAGGGAGATAGATATCTCCGACCTCGCCGACCGCATCATGGTCGAGGCGGTAGAGTACCCGCTGGACGCTACACCGGCCAGTTACCGGCGGTTCTCCATCTGGGGAGACACGCTGACCATCATCGACGGCAGCGAGCCGGACGGCGCCAATTGCCGTGTCTATTACGGCACCCTGCATACGCTGGACGCTAACGACTCGACAATTCCGGCCAAATACGAGGACCTGGTGGCCACCGGGGCCTGCGGTTACGCCGCCGTCGAGGCGGCGGCGGGTACCATCAACCGGGTCAACGTCGGCGGCACGATGACGCCCGGGGAGTTCCGGCTCTGGGGGAGTGAGCGGCTGGGCATCTTCCAGGAGAGGCTCAAGCGCCTGGGCCGGAAGCAGAGGGTCAGGAACCAGCAGCTTTTCGAGGCAGAAGACTGAAAGACCGGGGGAGGTACCAGTAATGGCAGCGTGGATAGAACTTATCAAGGCGATTGTCCGGCCCTTTATCATTGTCTGGGGCTCCGTCCTGTACAGCGTATGCCTTTTCAGAGGGATTGAAGTGCCGGACCTGCTGGCGGCGCTGGTGGCCGCTTTCATCGTCGAGTACTTCGGCGAAAGGGCCGTCCTGCGGTGGCGCGAGAATTCCAGCAACACGGATACGAAAGGGGAAGCATGAGGCAACTCACTTCGACCTTATTGGCCGCCCAGAAGCAGACGGCCGTGGTACCCTGTGTCAAAGTCGTCGCGGCCAACAAGGTTGCCGGCGCCATCAGATATGACTGGAGCCGTCTCTACACCGGCGACGAGGATGATTACTATCATGCCCTGGCCATGCCCGGCGATGGCTCCCTTATCCGCGCCAGGGTGACCCTTCCGGCCGATTCGCGGAAGCTCTATCGCCAGCGGGTGGCCGGTCCCGGGCCGGAGAGCGACTACAGCCAGTGGGTCTACACCGGCCAGTACAATGCCGTGGTCACGGCGGCGGCCGCCCTGGGGGCCGAGGTCTCCATCTTCTGGACGAGTACCAGCCGGGAAATCCGGCGCATCAAGAGCACGGACTATGGTGCCAGCTGGGGCAACCCGGAGACCATCGACTATACCCCGACCACCGTTATCTGCGGACTGGCGGCGGCTTACAAGCCCAATGGCGACCTGGCCATCTTCTTCGCCGACCAGGCCATGCTCTATGTTAAAAAGAACGTGAGTGGCCAGTGGCAGACCAAAGCGGCCTGGGACAAGACCACCGGCGATCTGTCCGGCGTGGCCGCGATATATAACGACGATTGGTGCCTGCTGGTCACCGGCCGGGACAGCGACGGGAATTTCAAGCTCTGGAGCCTGGTTTACGGGGACGGCGGTGAAGTGGCCGCCGGCAGCTGGTCAGCGCTGCGTGAACTGGCCTCGGCGCCGTCCGGCGGGGGTTTCGAGTACCGGCAGCCGTTTCTGGATAAGACGGATACTTACCGCTGTTTCTTCATCGAATCGTTTACCGGCAGCGAGGCCTACAGCCGGCCCTTCTGGTCGCACGCCGTGCCCGGCACCAGCTTTATCGACGGCCTGTGGCGGGAGCCGGTGCCGTTCAATCTCTCGTCCTCCTACGGTCTGGCTATGTCCCACCACGGCGATTATGCCTGGCTGGCTTCCCCGGGAGGCGTCTGGCGGGCCCCGCCGGGTGTACAGAGCCTCGACCTGTCGGCGGACGTGGTCAGCGCCCGGCAGGAACTGGGTGAAAGAGCGGGGACGTTAACGGTGGAGCTGCATAATGAAGACGGGGAGTACGCGGCGCCGGGGCAGGGCGACCTGGCCGTCCTCGCTGCCGGCTGCCAGGTGGAGTTCAGTCCGGGCTGCGTGACCGCGGCCGGGAGTGAGTGGAGCGCCGGGTCGAGCTATTCCCTCGAGTCCTACGAGCATACCGGTGCTAACGGTCAGGCCAGCCTGTTCCTCCACGGCCGGGACGGCTGGGCGGCCCTCGGCGAATGGCAGGCGCGGCAGCAGTTCCGCTGGAATAAAACGACAGATGAGTTCACCGTGAAGGATATTATCGCCTTTATCCTGGCGCGGGCCGGTCTGAAGCTGGAGGTGAAATCGCAGTCGGCGGTGGTCAACGGTTTCTACCCGGACTTCACGGTGCACCCGGGCGATGACGGCCGGGCGGTCATCGGCCGGGTGCTGTCTTTCGTACCCGACCTGCTGTTCATCGAAGGCAACACGGCTTTTCTGGTCAACCCGCTGGCTACCGATGGTTCCGTTTACAGCTATGGCGTCGACCATGTTATCCGGGAAGGGCGTTACCACCATGGCGCCGTGGTCAGGAACCGGGTACAGGTGGAAGGTGAGGCCGGCGGAACACTGATTCTGGCGGACAGCTTCAACTGGGACGAAATAGAGATTCTGGGCGACCGCTTGAGCCAGGTAGGGGATAGGAACCTCGACACCGTGGCCGGGGCCCAGGACCGCGGCCTGGCGGTATTAAGAAAGATGGAAATCGGGGCGGAGGGGGGCATGATTACCGTGCCGGTGAACTGCGGGCAGCAGCTGTATGACGTCATTGGTATTACCGATGCCCCGGCCGGAATGGACGCCGCCGCGAGGAGGGTGCTCGGCCTGTTGCTGGTCTACCAGCCCCGGAGGGGGGAGTACAGCCAGCGGATAACGCTGGGAGGGGTATAGCATGAAGTTGAAAAAAGCGGAGTTGAAGAGTTTTAACTCCGGCAGCTATACGGCTACCATCCGTATCGCCGGGGGGTACAAAGTCTACCTGGAAGACATAACCGTGGCCCGGAACCTGGCCGCGGCGGAAATGGTGACCGGCCGCAAGTTAGCCGTAGTGTTTTTCGATGAGAACAATCCCAGGGACGCGGTTATCGTGGCGGTCTATTCCTGACTCTTCATCCTGTCCAGCTTGCGATGCAACCGGTCGAGGGCAGAATAGACTTCCTGCTGGGCAGCGAGCGCTTCTTTCGTGAGTCCCTGCTTGTCCTGGCCCTTGTTTAACGGGGTCGGGGTTTCTTTTTTAACAGCAGGGACTTCTACGGTGGGTGCCGCCTGTTTCCGGGCGCAACCGGGCGTTACCGGTTGGGCCGGAATTACGTGTAACGGTCTGATGATTTCCTCCGCTTCTTTCCGGGGCTGGGACTGCGGCTTTAGCGGAGCCGGCAGCTCTACTGTTTCTTGCCCCGATGGGGTCTGGCCCATACGCTGCATCAGGGACATCAGGACGTGGTTCTGCTCGGCGGCGCCCCTCTTCAACTCATGGGAGGCCTCGGCGAGGCCCTGGACGGCGCTGGTATGGCTGGCCAGGTGCTGCGCGTATTCCGCGATAGCCGTGGAGAACTTCTCCAGGGCCTGCTCCGTGGTGTCTATCTTCTTTTCCGTGTCTTCTATCTTGCGCGTCAGCAGGCGGTTGGCGCGCTTTTCCTCGTTGATGACCGGGGCGAAGAGGCCGCGGTGCAGCAGGTTGCCGCCGCGCAGCAGCTCGCCGCCGTAAAGGAAAACGGTGAGCAGTACCAGGGCGATGGCGACGAATATCAACCCCTGCTGGCTCTGGAAAAAGAGAAGCGGCAGGCCGAGATAGGGTATCTGCTTGCCGACAGTGCCCCGGATGTCTATCGGCCTGACGGTGAACGGGTCTTCGCCGGTGTTATCGCCCTTGGTCCGGAAGCCGATGGACGGCACGGTCTTGACCTCAATTACGCGGTGGGAAACCACCGGCGGGTAGTTATAATATTCCCGCACCATGGTGGGGACGTTATATATAATGATATCCCCCACCTTGACGTCGCCGGGATTGACCGGCTCAATCGTCAGCAGGCTGCCGGACTGGAGCGTCGGTTCCATACTGTGGCCGAGGATAGGCATAAAAGGCAGGGTGCCTTTTATCGTCAGGAACCCCAGGACGCAGGCGATGATTAACAATACCAGTCCGATAGCGCGTTTCATATACTTATCTTACCTCTGGGAGACCTCGCAATACAGTTCCGGGACGACGCTCCAGCCTTCGGCCCATTCGTCGGGGTTGCTGGAGACCAGGCGGTAGGCGCCGCCCAGCAATTCCACCGTGTATATCCCGGCCGAACCGCCTTCGATGTTGAACGAGGCCACCCCGTTTTCCAGGCTAAGCAATCGGTAGGTCGGCGGCTTCTGCGCTTCCAGCGATTTGGCCACGCGGAGCTCCATGTTGAGGTAGCTGTAGGCTTTAATCAGCTCGGCGGTGTTGGTCAGGTAAATCTTGAGCTGGAGGTCGCCGGTATAATCGGGGTGGGGGGTGATATCAAAGAGGTCGCCCGGCGGCAACTCGCTCTGGGTAATCTTTTTCTCGTAGTTAACGGCGATATAGACCTGGGTGACCGAGGCCGGCCAGAGGGGCTTATCGCCCTTCAGGCTGACGCCCGCCTGGAGTGCGTCCACGTCTTCCCAGGTCCAGCGCTTGGCGGTGGCGGGATTGCCCTTCCACTCATACGACCTGGTGGTGTAATTACCGCCGGTCTGGACTTCTTCCTTGCCTTCGTAAACGTTGCCCTGGGTCTTGATGACGGCCCTGGCATAGCCTTCATGCTCGCCGCCGTCGGTAAAACCGGCAAAGCGGAAGTAAACGGTGATGCCCCTGATTTCTTTGACCACGCCTTCTTCGATGGGCTGGTGGTCGGCGAAGTTATACAGGTCGGTGCGGTAATGATTGAAACAGGTGTTGAAGAGATAGGTCTGGCCGTCATCAGCGGGCAGGTCATCCACTTTATCCCAGTGCTCGCCGGTGAACGGGTGTTGAAACAGTATTTCCGTCTCGTCGCCGGGGGCATCGGGCAGGAGGATTTCGGCGTCGTACATGCCGTTGGGCATGACCTGCTGCCAGTCCGGCTGCGTAACCGAAGGCTCGTAGGTGGCCCAGGCGCCGTCGGCGAAGGTGCCGTTAAGCGATGTCACCGAGGTGTTGGTGTAGGTATAGGCGAAGGTGCCGGTGGTCAACACCAGGGCGAGTACCAGAATTACGCTAAATACCAGTAGTTTATTTTTCATCGCTTATTTTGGCCTCGGCTCTTTTCAGGTTCAGGTAGTATTTTTATGGAGGGGCAGGGTAGCGGGAGGCCATTTCCCGTCTACCCTGCCAGCCGCAGGTTGAATTCTATATTTTTACCTCTGGGCGACTTCGCAGAACAGTTCGGGGGTGGCCGAACCCTGCCAGCCGCCGAACGGATGAACGTGGGTGATGTAGAAGCCCCGCTTGACCCGGAGGCTCATGCTGGCGCTGCCATCCGTGAACAGGCTGACGGAGCCATTGTCCAGGGAGAGCATGACCCAGTCGTTGGCGTCGGCGGTACCGCTCTCGTTAATGTCCAGTACCGTCTGGGTGGCCTCGTCAACCATTTCCAGTTCCAGGGCCAGGACGCGGTAACGCTTGACCAGGTCGTCAGCGTTGCCGACGGTGACGGTCGTCACCAGGTCGCCGGTATAGCCGGCGGCGGGGGTGATGTTAAAGATGGTGTTGGGCCCGCCGATGGAGCCCTTGAAGAAGCCGTAGGCGTTCCAGGTAACGTTGGAGGAACCTGTCGCGTTGGCTGTAACATCGGCGAAGTTGGAGTTGACGGTGGTGGCGTTCAGGCTCGTGGTGGCGTTGATGAAACCGAAGGCGAAGACGCCGCCGGTCACCGCCAGCGCCAGGAGGGCGGCTCCCACCAGGTAAGCGCCCACGCCCCTGGAGACGGTGAACGTGATTTTATCGTCGTCGTTAAGCACGGTGTCGAACTCGGCGCTCGCGTTGACCTTGGTGCCGTTGAGCTTGACGGTAGCCCGGTCCGGGATATTGAACTCTTTCCGGAGCTGCTCGCGGGCCTCGCTGACCGTCCGCCCGGCCAGGTCGGTCACTTGATGCTGGTCCTTGAATCTGATTTCTATCATTTTTATTCTTCCTCCTGATTCCCGGTTACTCTCTATTTGAAATACTTTAATTAATATACTGATTTGTGCTATGATTTATCGCTGATAAATGACTTAAAGCGGGCCATCAGACTTTCTTTGAACTCGTTGAACTCGGCCCTGGTAATATACTGGCCGGCGCCGGCATCTTTAGGGACCTTGCCACGGATTAGTATCGGCAGGCTTCTCTGGGCGGCCTCGAAAACGGTATTAGCCTGGTCATTACTCACCAGTTTGTTCTGCACCATCCTCAAGTTCCGCCGGATGGTCTCCTCGGTGATATCGAGTTTGGCCGCCACCTGGTCAATGTTGTTCCCGTCGGCGATGGCGTTCAGTACCTGTGACTCTTTCGGTGTCAGGTCGGCCAGGAGGTTTTCCACCTGCTTGTTCACGGTGGCCACGTCTTTGAACTCGACCAGCACTCTGGCGGCCAGCTCTGGTACCAGGAGTTCGTCGATGATGGGCTGGCTTCCCTGGGCGACCACCCTGATGACGTCCAGCAGGTAATCAGGGTCGGTATCCTTGGTAAGGAAGGCGCTGGCCCCGCAACGGATGGCCTGGAAGATTTTTTCCTCGTCCTTTTTCTCGCTGATGAGGATAACAACCACCGTGGGGAGGCTCCGCTTGATGCGGCGGGTGATTTCGGCCCCGTCAGGCGCGGCGTCCTGCAGGCTCAAGACGGCGATATGCGGCGGATTGGCTTCGATTTGCTTGTAGGCTTCTTCGTTACTGGTGGTCTCGCCGGTAACTTCGAAGTCTTCTTCTCCGGAGAGGATAAAATGTATACCCTCACGGAAGAGGACTTGAGGGTCTGAAAGAAACACCTTTATTTTTTCCATCTTTCTTGTTACCCTGTTTTCTTAATATAGCTTCAGATATTTTAACGGATTTTTGTGCTATAACCAATCTAACACAGAAACATAAAGATGCGTCTAAGGAAAATAAAAAAATCATAAAGATGTCATTAACTTTTAGTTAAGAAAAAACGGGGTCTCTGGCAGGTTGAAACGGGGGCCCTGGATGCTGGTGTAGCGGCTGCTGATAAAGGCCGTGATTTAAAGAATAGCAACCGGATGTCAGGCGCCGGTGGGACGGATGAAGCGGTAGCCGATGCCGTGCTCGGTGACGATGATGCCGGGGGATTCGGTATTGTCCTCGATTTTTTGCCGGAGGTGCTGGATATGCACCCGCAGCAGGTCCCTGGCGTCCACGTAAGTGTCTCCCCAGACCTTGGCGAGCAGGCTTTCGTGGGACAGGATGCGCCCTTCATTGCGGATAAGATGGTAGAGCAGCTTCCGTTCCGTGGAGGTAAGCTTCACCGGTTTACCATTCAGGAGGACTTCATTACGGGTAAAGTCAACCGATAGCTTGCCGGCGGTAAAGGGGCGTTCTTCATCGGTCACGGCCAGTCCCTGGGCCCGCCGCAGGACGGCCTGCACCCGGGCGATGAGCTCGATGTGACTGAAGGGTTTGGTGATATAGTCGTCAGCGCCGAGTTCCAGTCCTTTGGCCACGTCCGTATCTTCGCCCCTGACGGTCAGCATGAGCACCGGCACGTCCGAGAAGCGGCGTATCTCCTTCAGTACCTGATAGCCGTCCATGTCCGGCAGGCCGATATCGAGAATCACCACGTCAGGGCTTTCATTTTCGACCAGGTCCACGCCTTTATGCCCGTTATCGGCCGAGATTACGGTCGTCCCGCTCCACCGCAGCTGGAAACACAGTGAAACCACTTCGATAATACCGGGGTCGTCTTCTATTACCAGAACCTTCATGGCACTCCTTATAATACTGCCCGTGCCGCCGGCCTTCGTGGCAGGGAGAAAGAAAAGGTGCTGCCCTGGCCCGCTTCGCTTTCCACCCAGATTCTGCCTCCGTGCAGTTCGATAACCTGCTTGGCCAGCGCCAGGCCCAGCCCCAGTCCCGGCTGGCTTTGCCGGTCGGAGCTGATGCGGCTATAAGGCTTGAATAGCCTGGGCTGTTCTTCCCGGGCAATGCCGATGCCGTTATCTTTTACGGCTACCACCAGGCCGGAGTCCTGCTCCTGGACTTTAACGGAAATGCTGCCGCCTTCAGGTGTAAACTTGACGGCATTGGTCATCAGGTTAAGCATCACCTGCTCCAGCCTGGGTCCATCCCCGTGAATGATATGCAGGGAATGCGGCAGGTCCGTGGTGAGTTTCTGCCCTTTGCCCTGGACGAGCGGGGTGATTTGCACGCAGGTGCCCTGGATGAGAGACTTCATATCCACCGGCTCGAGCTGTAACTGGATTTTTCCGCTGCCCGTTTTCACGGTATCCAGAAGTTCGGCCAGCCGTTTTTCCAGGGTACTGGAGTTCTGGATGATGGTCTGAATCAGCTTCTGGGAGGATTTATCGGCGATGTTCTCGAGTTCTTCAGCCAGCAGACCGGCCGCGGCGATAATTGAGGTCAGGGGCGTTTTAAGCTCGTGGCTAAGGGTATCGATAAACCTAAGCCATTCCTCTTCTTTGGTCTCCATGTCGTTCCGAGCCTTTATTAGCGTGCAGTGGATTTAATTTAATGTAGCACGTTTCAAGGCGGGTGGCAAGTCTGACCACCCGTTTAAAGCAGGCTATTGCCCGGGGTACGGAAAGTGGCGCCGATAATCTATTTGGCCATTCCCCTGGCAACGCTTTTCAGCAGGCTGAGGATACCGATGACGGCTCTCTGAACCTCGGGAGTCTCCTCGGCGAGTATCCTGGCCACGTAGGGGTCAAGCTGGCGGCTGGTGTACCGGGCCCCTGCCTCTTCAACGCCGTCCGGGGTTTGCGGAGAGAGAAAGCCGGCCAGGGTGAACAGGTCGTCCTCATCAAATCCCAGGGGTTTGGCGATTTTCCGCAGGATGCGGGCTGACGGAAAACGCTCGGCTCTCTCGATGCGTCCCAGGTGTGATGAAGATACCCCGGATTCTGCGGCGAGCTCCTGGAGGGTCAGAGGAATCTTTATTCTCTGCTGCTTGATGATTTTGCCCAGGTCACTATTGGTGTAATCCATACGCACATATTATAATTTGCCATTTGGCAAATGTCAATCCCCTGGACGTACGTATTTTGGCGTTATGTCCATTTTTTTGGCGTTTTTAACGTTTTTAACGATTTTCTTGACGCTGTTATGTTCCAAAGCTATAATGATGATGGTCAGGTGGCCATTTCGCGCGGGTATTTAAGCCGGGAGACTTCCTGGGGAACCGAATATCTCGGCTATTTTTACGGGTGGGATTTACCGGAAATGGCGAAGAAAAACTATGATGTCATCATCATCGGGGGTGGACCGGCGGGGATATTCGCCGCCCTGGAGCTCTGCCAGGAGCCAGGCCTGAAGATTCTTCTCATCGAAAAGGGCAAGGCCATCAGCGGGCGCCGTTGCCCGGTGCGGGATACGGGCAGCGCCTGCATATCCTGCAAGCCATGCAACCTGGTATGCGGTCTGGGCGGCGCGGGCGCTTTCAGCGATGGCAAGCTGGTGATGTCCTCGGAGGTGGGGGGGCACCTGGGCGACTATCTCGGCAGGGACCATGCCGCCAGACTCATCAAATACGTTGACGAGCTGTATGTAAAATTCGGCGCCTCGGAAAAAGTGTTCGGCAGCGATGGCAACGTCCAGGAAATCGGCCGGAGGGCCGAAATGGCCGGGCTGCGCCTGATTCCGACGCCGGTACGCCACATGGGCACCGAGAACTGCTATTCGGTCCTCAAGGCGATGCAGGACTATCTGGCGGAAAAGCTGGAAATGAAACTCTCCTCCATGGCCACGGAAATCATGGTGGACAGGGGTACCGTCAGGGGCGTGAAAACCGGGGACGGCGAGGAATATGCCTGTAAATACCTTGTTTTAGCCCCGGGACGGGAAGGGGCCGACTGGCTGTCCCGCGAGGCCGACCGCCTCCGCCTGACCATGAATATCAATCCGGTGGATATCGGCGTGCGCGTGGAAGTGCCCGTCGGGGTGATGAAGGAACTGACCGATGTCCTCTACGAGGTCAAGCTGGAATATATCTCGCAGAGTTTCAGCGACCGTATCCGGACTTTCTGCATGTGTCCCGCCGGCGAGGTTATCATGGAGTCCACCGGCGGCACCGACCCCGTGGTAACGGTCAACGGTCACAGCTATGCCAGCCGGAAGAGCCCCAATACCAATTTTGCCCTGCTGGTCAGCACCAGTTTCACCCATCCTTTCCATGAGCCGATTGCCTACGGTAAATACCTCGCCAAGCTGGCCAATTTCCTGGGCGGGGGCGTGCTGGTGCAGCGCTTTGGCGACCTGCTGGACGGTCACCGTTCCACGCCCGAGCGCATTAAGAAGGGTAAAGTCGAGCCTACCCTGAAGAGCGCCACCCCCGGCGATTTAAGCTTCGCTCTTCCCTTCCGCCATCTTACCGGTCTCATTGAGATGCTGATGGCCATGGACAAGCTGACACCGGGCGTGGCTTCTCCCGACACTTTGCTCTACGGGATAGAGGTCAAGTTCTACTCTTTCCGCCCCAAACTGACCTCGTGCCTGGAAACGGAAATCAGCAATATGTTTGCCGCCGGCGACGGCACCGGCGTGAGCCGCGGGCTGGTACAGGCCTCGGCTTCCGGCCTGGTCGCGGCCGTGGAGATATTGAACCGGGCCGCACCGGGTAAAAAAATTTCTTGACAGGGGGCTTCACGCCGTTTACAATAATAAAGTGTGTTTTTCAACACGCGCATGAGTCTTTAAATGCATTTGGGGGTTTGGCCGGCAGCACGGCACCCCCTATAATATTGGCCGGAATGATACCGGTGGCGTAATGTAACAGAAGGGGAGTGATGGTCATTGGCTGAAGTCACGGCTGGCCAGGATGAAAGCTTTGACAGCTTGCTCAAGCGTTTTAACCGGAAGGTGCAGCAGGACGGTATTCTGGCGGAGCTGCGCCGCCGCGAACATTACGAAAAACCGAGCATCAAGCGTAAGAGAAAGAAAGCCGCCAAGAAGCGCGGCGCGGCCCGGGGCGTCCGGATGTACCGGCGCTCTTAGCCTTGAAATCGAGGGCCGGGCAGGACCGGCCGGAAGCAGGGTGCTATTCCCCTATGGAGCAGGAAGCGGAGCTCAAACGGAAATTGGCCGACGACCTCAAGCAGGCGATGAAGAGCGGCGATACCGTCAGGCGCGATACTCTCCGCCTGCTTATTTCATCTGTAAATAATGCCGAGATGGCCAAGCAGGCCCCCCTCACCGACGCCGATATCCTCGGCGTCATCGCCAAGGAGGTCAAGCGCCGCCAGGAAAGCATCGACGCTTTTAAAAAGGGGAACCGGCCGGATTTAGTGGCCAAAGAAGAAGCCGAGATGGCCATATTACAGGGCTATTTGCCCGCGCAGCTTAGCCATGACGATATCGTGGCCGCGGCGCGCGAGGTCATCGCGGTGGTGGGGGCCAAAGGCCCCGGCGAAAAGGGCAGGGTGATGCAGCAGCTCATGCCCAGGCTCAAGGGGCGGGCGGACGGCAAGGAAATCAACGACGTGGTAACGCAGCTACTGGGGCAGTAATTCTTAACTACCAGAATTAAAATTTAGCTATTATATCTTTATTTTCTTACTTCTTTTCAATCATTTGTTCCACATTGGCTAGGAACGGGAATATTCTTTGCATATCTTTTACAGTCTTAAGATAGTCCTTATATAGTATATACAATTCTTGTAGATACTTTTTTCGTTGTTCAGCAGTTACTTCATCACCTGAGCTCTCTACCCATCCACTTAATACATTTGCCAAATCAACAGAGCTAAAGTCGATACTTGATTCTAACTTTTGGATTATTATTTGTCTCGCGTATGTAGATGGTGAAAGGCTACAACTTATTGCCTGTTCTCTAAGTAAAGCCAACTCTTTATCGGTAAGTCTTATAGACAGAAACGAAGCTCGATTTTGCGCCTTTTTTTGTACTTTCCCCCTGTGCCCTTCCATTAAGGGGCTATGAGATTTCCAAAATTTATCTTCTTCTTCAATATTATTAAATTTAGGTATTGAATATAGTTTATCGTTATTTTTCATCTTCCTCCTCCTATTTCATAATTTCGATGTATCTTCTTCTTTCACTAAGCGTCATATTACGTGCTGTTATAGGTTTATAAACGTTTTTATACAATTGTTCGAGAATCACTAACAGATATCTACCACTTGACGCTTGACCATAAATTGCTTTGCTTTTATATTTTGCGGAACATGCATAATGTATACCTAAGCAAATATCCTCTATCTCAATGGGCGTTATATGATGTTTTCCAATTATATGTTCAAGGTTTCTATCATCCCACTCTAGGCCTGATATTTTCACTATTTTACCCTTTTATTGTAACACAATGTCACACAATGTCAATACCTTTAGTTTATTATATTATTTCCCCACCGCCTTCTCCAGTTCCCTGCACAGCTTCTCCACCTTCGTCCCGGAATCTATCACGTCCCAGGGCAGCTTTTGCCCCGCCTCCCACCTCTGATTGATGTAATAATCAATATCCAGCTGGTTGTCCTCCACCGCCTTACGCCACCCGGCCAGGGAAGTTTCTGGCATACCGGTCAGGACTGCGGCCAGCCGTTCGTCGCCGCGGGAGAGCACGCCCTGAATACGGCTCCAGGCGGGGCTTTCCTCGTTGAGCTTGACGCCTTTCAGGGGCAGGCTGTTCCTTAAAATCGTCAGGCGGTCGTTGAGCGTCTCCTGGTCGGCCATGGGCAGCCACTGGAAGGGCGTGCCGGCCTTGGGCACGAAGGGGGCGGCGTTGAGCGTGAGACGCATGGCGCTGCCCCGCCGTTCCAGCCGGTCTTTAATAGATAACGTAAGCCTGACGATGTCGGCGATGTCTTCATCGGTCTCCGTCGGCAGGCCGATGATGAAGTAGAGCTTGACTTGCCGGAAGCGGTAACCGCCCATCCGGTCCGCCGCCGCCAGGATATCGTCGTCGGAAATGCCCTTGTTGATTATGTCCCGCAGGCGCTGCGAGCCGGCCTCGGGCGCGATGGTGACGGACTCCGTCTTGCCTCTGGCGAGCTCATCGAGGACGTCATTGGTCAGCGAGCTTATACGCATGGAACTGACCGATAGCTCGGCGCCGAGGCGGTTCAACCCAGCCAGCAGGTCTTTAATCTGGGGATGGTCGGTGACCGCCGGCCCCACCAGCCCGAGGCGGCGCCGCTTGGACAGCCCGTCCCTGGCCTGCAAGACAATCCTGTCCACGGAGCGGGAGCGCATGGGGGCATAAGCGGTGTTCACCAGGCAGAAGCGGCAGCCGCGCGCGCAGCCCCGCTCCACCTCGATGAGGTATAAATCACCGAGCTCGGTCTCCGGCGTCAGCACCACCGAGCTGGTGGGGAAATCGTCCAGGTTTTTGGCCCACTGGCGGACGACGGGTTTTTCCGGGGGACGGGCCGGTACGTAGCAGCCCGGGCACGCCGCCAGCGCCTTGAGAAGGT
Source organism: uncultured Dehalococcoidaceae bacterium (assembly GCA_964462865.1). Taxonomy (GTDB): domain Bacteria; phylum Chloroflexota; class Dehalococcoidia; order Dehalococcoidales; family RBG-16-60-22; genus Fen-1077. The sequence goes on from CAYWZO010000023.1 coordinate 25,723, forward strand.
CTTCCCGCGGGCCGCCGCTACCGTCTATCAGAGTGGTGACCAGTTGCGGCAGTATCGGCTCGGCCTCGCCGATGCACAGGCAGTCGCAGAACGGTGCCAGCGGCATCGGGTTGGCGTTGACGCACGGCCCTCCGGCGATAACCAGGGGATGGCTTTCATCACGGTCGGCGGCCAGCGGCGGTATACCGCTCGCTTTCAGGAAGTTGACGACATTGAAATAGTCCAGCTCGTAGGAAACGGAGAAGGCCAGCACCGCGAAATCGGTCAGCGGCCTCCCCGACTCGATAGCTCTGGGGGCCTTCTTCTCCCCCGCCTGGTAAAAAGCCCTCTCGCAGACGACCTTTAAGTAGCCGTTCAGGAGCCGGTAAACGGCGTGGACCCCCAGGTTGGACATCCCCAGGTAGTAAGAGTTGGGGTAGACCAGGGCGATGGGCAACCGCCCGCCCCAGTCTTTGGTGATGACGCCTTCCTCCCGGGGCGCCTCCTTCTTCCCCGTTTTCCAGACTCCAAACTTCATAGATTGCCACAAATCCCTCCCCCTCCTTTAGGAAAGGAAGGGGATAGCGGGGGTAAGGTCAAAAATTTGTCTATTTCCAGCAGTCTTTGAGCAACCGTGAGTTGATGGTGATAACCCGGTCGGCGACGGTGCGCAGCTCCTGGGATGTGCCCTGCTTGCCGAAAAGGGCCACCTCGACATGCTTGCCGTTGTCTTTAACCGCCTGGACGGCGCCGGCATAATCGTTGTCCCCGGCCAGGAGTATCGCCACATCGTAATTGTTCTTGAAGGCGTGGGTTATCATGTCCGTGGCCAGCTGGACGTCGGTGCCCTTTTCGTAAGGGGGCACGGAAGGCCAGTTAGTATATACCAGCCGTCCCAGGCGCAGCTCGGTATAGGGTATGGCGCTGACGCCCGCGAAGAAGGCCTGCTGCTGATTGTAAAGCTCGGGTTCCTGCTTCTGTCCTACCCTGGCGTTGTAATAATAGATCCGGATAAGCTGACGCCGAAAAGTCAGCTTCCGGCAAAATTTACCGATGTCAAGGTCGGTACGGTTGAAATGATTTTTCAGGGAGTGGTATAAATTGCTCCCGTCAATGAATATCATAACTTTCTCCAATTCATTTCACCTCCTTCCTTTAAATGTCTTTCCTTTATATTATATAGCTTTTAGGGTCGGATTGCGACTATTACCGGGCGGCGGTTGCCCCGGCGTGAAGGCGGGTGTTATAATTGGCGGGTAAAATACGTTCACAAGTCCTGGTCCCCGGGGGTGTCCCGTGAAGCTCACGCGAGAAGAAGTATTACACATCGCCCATCTGGCCCGGCTGGGCCTTACCGAGGAGGAGATTACCCGGCTAAGCGAGCAGCTTTCGAATTTGCTGGAGCATTTCCAGGTATTACAGCAGGTGGATACCGAGGGCGTCCCGCCAACGGCGCAATCGGTGGCCCTGCAAAGCGTCATGAGGGACGACGTGGTAGCCCCTTCTTTGCCGCCGGATGATGTCCTGGCCAACGCCCCGCGGCGCGAGGATGACTGCTTCAGGGTCAGGGCCGTGCTGGAAGAGTAGCCCCGAGGAGGTCATGGTGAAAATGGAGAGGGGGTTGGGTTGTAGGAAAGGACCCCGGCCGTGGAGGTGGCGATGAGGCGCAAGGGATGGTTCATCATGTTGCCGGTATTAATGGTGACTTTGAGTATTCTGGGGGGTTGCGGGGAGGGTGAAGGCGTTTCGCCCGCCGGCGACGGCGCCGTTATCGCTTTGCCGGAGCCCGCGCTTGACAGCGGCACCTCGGTGGAAGCGGCGCTGCTGGAGAGAAGGTCTATCAGGGAATATCGCCAGGCGCCTTTGACGCTGGCGCAGCTGGGGCAGCTACTCTGGGCGGCGCAGGGTATTACCGCGAGTGACGGTAAGCGGACGGCGCCATCCGCCGGGGCGCTTTATCCCTTAGAAGTGTACGCGGTCGTCGGGAACGTGGACGGACTGGCGCCCGGCGTTTACCGTTACCGGCCGGACGCGCATGCCATCGTTAAAGTCCTTGATGGCGACAGGAGGAGGGACCTGGCCCGGGTTGCCCTGAATCAAACATGGGTCAGCGAGGGCGCCATCGACATCGTCATCACCGCGGTCTACGAGAGGACGACGGGGAAATACGGCGAGCGGGGCATCAGGTACGTGCATATGGAAGCGGGACACGCTTCCGAAAATATTTATTTGCAGGCGGTCGCCCTCGGGCTCGGCATGGTGACCATCGGCGCTTTCGATGATGACGACGTGAAGAAAGTATTGAGTTTGCCCGATAACGAGGCGCCCCTTTATATCATGCCGGTGGGCCTGACCGCAGACGGAGGAGGGTAGAGTTGACTTTTAACGGTATCAACCTGACCATCCATGAGGCACACGAGCTGTTAAAAGGCAGACAGCTGTCTTCGGTCGAGCTGACGCAGGCCTATCTCGAACGTATTCAGCAGGTCGACCCGAAGGTCAGGGCACTGGTGACCGTCACCGGCGAACTGGCCCTGGCACAGGCAAAACAGGCCGATAAGCTTATCGCGGAAGGCAAGAGCGGCCCGCTGACCGGCATCCCGCTGGCGATTAAAGACGTAATCTGCACCAGAGGCGTGCGGACGACCTGTTCCTCGAAGATGCTGGAGAACTTCGTGCCGCCCTACGACGCCATGGTCATGGAAAAGCTCAACGCCGGGGGCATCGTCATGGTGGGCAAGGCCAACATGGACGAGTTCGCCATGGGCTCCTCCACGGAGAACTCGGCGCTGTTCGTAACGCACAATCCCTGGGACCGGGACAGGGTACCCGGCGGCTCCAGCGGCGGCTCGGCGGTGGCGGTGGCAGCGCGCGAGGCCGCCGGCGCTCTGGGCTCGGATACCGGAGGGAGCATCCGCCAGCCGGCGGGCTTTTGCAGCGTCGTCGGCCTGAAGCCGACCTACGGCCGCGTCAGCCGCTACGGGCTGGTCGCTTTCGCGTCGTCGCTCGACCAGATAGGCCCGCTGACGCAGGATGTCACCGACTGCGCCCTGATACTGAACGCTATTTCAGGGCATGATAAAAGGGACTCCACGTCCGTGCCCGAGCCGGTGCCCGACTTTACGCAGTGCCTGAAGACCGATTTAAAGGGTATGCGCCTCGGCATACCCAAGGAGTATTACGTCGAAGGGATGCAGCCCGGCGTGGCCGCCGCCATGCAGGCGGCCCTGAAAAAGCTGGAGGAGCTGGGCGCCAACCTGGAAGAAACGTCTTTGCCCCACACCCCCTATTCCCTGGCCGTTTATTATATCATCGCCCCGTCCGAGGCCTCGGCCAACCTGGCGCGCTACGACGGCGTCAAGTACGGCTACTCCTATAACGGCGCCACCATGTGGGAATCGATGGAAAAGACCCGCGAGAAAGGCTTCGGGCCGGAGGTGAAGCGGCGCATCATGCTGGGCACCTACGCGCTTTCCGCCGGCTATTACGACGCCTGGTACGTCAAGGCGCAGAAGGTGCGTACGCTGATAAGGCGGGAGTTCGACGCCGCTTTCGAGAAGTACGATGCCCTGGTGACACCCACCTCCCCCACCGTACCTTTCAAGATAGGTGAAAAGACGGACGACCCGCTGGCCATGTACTTGAGCGATGTCTGCACTTTGCCGGCTAATATCGCCGGCGTGCCGGGCATCTCTATCCCCGCCGGCTTCGTGGACGGCCTGCCCGTGGGCCTGCAAATCATCGGCAAGCACTTTGACGAGGAAACAATATTGCAGGTGGCCTACGCCTACGAGCAGGCGACGGAGTGGTGGAAGAGAAGGGCGGAGGTGTAGAAAGTATACCTTATCGTCATTCCGTACTTGATACGGAATCCAGGCGGTAGGGATAAGGCGCTCTGGATACCCGCCGGCGCGGGAATGACAATTCTCTAATATTCTGTGCTATGATATAGGCAGAGGTGGCAAATGAAATATACCGTTATTATGGAAAAAGGGCGGGAATCCGGCTACGTGGCCTATGCCCCGGCCTTGAAGGGCTGCGTGTCACAGGGTAAGACTAAAGCTGAAGCCCGGAAAAATCTTAAAGAAGCCATGGAAGCCTATATTGAAGCCCTTCTTGAGGACGGGCTGCCCCTCCCCACGGAAGTTGGCAGAGAAACAATCGAGCTTGAGGTCGCTACCAGGTGACCAAGCTGCCCCGGGGACTATCAGGTAAAGAAGTAGTAAAAGCCTTAAGCAAATCAGGGTTTTATATTAAACGCCGCAAGGGCAGTCATATTATATTAAGAAGAGACAGCCCCTTTGCCCAAGTTGTGGTGCCCGACCACATAAGTATTGATACCGGGACACTTGACTCGATACTTGATGGCGCCGATTTATCGGTGGAAAATTTCGTCAGGTTGCTTAAATAACTCATATGTCGACGCAAAAAGGCCCGTTCTTCCGTCCCGGCCAGACCATTGTCCTGCGTGAAATCTGGCGTGGCAGGGTATGGAGCGCGCGGCCGGTAATTGTAGTACAGGACAGGCCGGAGTTATTGGCGCTTTATGCGCCACTGGGTACTACTTTCAAGCTCCCGAAAATGCCCGATGGCAAACGCGTTGGCGCGGGAAACCGGCTGCATTCGGAATGGATATTAAAAGAAGAACAGATTGGTTATTATTCAATGAGGCAAACGCTTCCCGGTGCTGATTATTCCGTGCTTATTTTCTGGGACCCGCCGGATATGAAACAACACTCCTGGTAAATTAATTTGGAAGACCCGCTCCACTGTACGGCGTTGGGATTCGATTTTCTAGACCAGTTTCTTGATATCATCGTCAAGCCTGACCTGTCCGGCTGGCACTGGAAAGACGAGGATGAACTTGCTGAAGCGGTGGAACTTGGGTTGATTTCAAAAGAGCGCGCCGCCGCCATGCGCGCCGAAGAGGAAAAGGTGGCGCTGTGGCTACAATCCGGCAAGTCCCCTTTCAACGGCTGGGAAAAGTGGCGCCCCGACCCAGCCTGGCAAGCGCCGCTGCTGCCGGAAGGGTG
>CAYWZO010000024.1:0-28607 GCA_964462865.1 uncultured Dehalococcoidaceae bacterium
GACAGAGTTACTGCTGCCACCCATGGCCATGTCCACGGTGAAGGCGTTAAAAATCGCATCACTGGTAATGATGCTGCGGGGTCTAACGTCACCTGCCATGAGCTTCATCACCTGCTCTCCGGCCCTCCGGGCCAGGGCCTGCCGCCGCGCGTCCACCGCCGGAATGGTACCGTTGCCCGGCAGTCCCATCCCCAGGGCTTCTGTCAGGCAGTTCATGGTGTTGGCGGTGAACATGCCAGAGCAGCTGCCGCAGGTCGGGCAGGCCTGCTGCTCCAGCCGGGAGAGTTCCGCCTCGGTCATTTTGCCGGCGGTCACCGCGCCCACGCCTTCGAAGACGGTGTTGACGTCGATTTTCTGCCCGTCCAGATGACCGGCCAGCATCGGGCCGCCGCTGACGAAGATAGCGGGCACGTTGAGCCTGACCGCGGCCATGAGCATGCCGGGGATAATCTTATCGCAGTTGGGGATGAATACTAAAGCGTCGAAGGCGTGGCCTTCCGCCATGATTTCGATGGAGTCGGCAATCAGCTCGCGGCTGGGGAGACTGTACTTCATGCCGGCGTGGTTCATGGCGATGCCGTCGCACACGGCGATGGTGTTGAACTCGAAGGGAACGCCTCCCCCCGCCCTCACTCCTTCCTTAACGGCGTCGGCGATCTGGCGCAGGTGGATGTGGCCCGGGACGACCTCGGTGAAGCTGTTAACAACACCGATGAATGGTTTGTCCATCTCTTCCGGAGAGCAGCCCAGGGCGTACAGCAGGGAACGATGCGGGGCCCTTTCGGCTCCTTTTTTAACTGCGTCGCTTTTCATTTTTCAATCCTCTTCCAGTGCTATTAAAAAAATAACCGTCTCTAAAGACGGACCGGAAATTATTTTTTAGCTTGAAGCCCGTATCTAAAGATAACATGGCTAAGAGTTTATTGTCAAGCTGGGGAAGGTGTAAAATATTGACTTATCTTAACTTATCTTTACTTACACGTCTTAACCGTCCCCTTGTTCCCCATTTGAATAAATCTCCCTCGTGTCCCTCTTTACGAAAGAGGGACATCAATGCCCCTGAAGAGGCCGGATAGGAGAACGGTATTATTCCCACCCCATTCCTCTCGTCCCCTTCGTAATAAATCCGGCTTTGCAGGCGGCCTCGGTAAGCTCATCACGGAAGGCGGGGTGCGCTACGGAGATAAGCGCCTTGGCGCGCTGCCAGATGCTCTTGCCCTTGAGGTTAACGATGCCGTACTCTGTCACGATATGCGAGACGTCCGAGGCTGGCACGGTGACCATATCGCCGAGTTCCGGCACCGGGACGATGTTAGATATCGGCTTACCGTCCTTGTCCTCGCGCGCGGCGTGCAGGCAGATGAACGCCTTGCCTCCCTCCGCCATATAGGCCCCGCGTGTGAACTCAAGCTGGCCGCCGGTGCCGCTTATCTGGCGCGTGCCCACCGATTCCGAGCAGACCTGGCCGCGCAGGTCGACGCGCAAAGCGCTGTTAATGGCAATCTGTTTTTTATTTTTCGCGATGATATACGGGTCGTTGGTATAGTCCACCGGGAAACCGGCCAGCGCTTTATTTTTATCCATGAACTTGTAAAGCTTTTCCGAGCCGGCGGCGAAGCAATGCACCGCCCGGCCCGGGTTGAGGCTTTTCTTCCTCCCTGTTACTACCCCTGCCTCGATGAGCTCCATCATGCTATCGTTGAACATCTCGCTGTGGATGCCTAAATCTTTAAGGCCGTGCTGTATCAGCAGCTTACCGACGATGCTGGGAATCGCCCCCACGCCGAGCTGTACTGTCGCCCCGTCCTCTATCTGCTCCGCCAGCAGCACGGCGATGGCCTCGTCTTCTTTCGTCACTATGGCCGCCGGGAACTCGGGAATCTTGTACTCGTAGTTCTCCACGATGTAGTCAACTTGAGAAATATTCACTACCTCGTCATAGCCGCCGTAAACCCAGGGCATGTGCTCATTGACCTCCAGCACCACGGTCTTGGCGACCTCGCAGGCCGCCTTCTGCCGCGTGATGGACGCCCCGAAGTTGAAGTTGCCGTTTTTGTCCATCGGCGTGACCTCGATGAAAGTGATGTCCACCTGGTCCTTGAGCCACTGGCGGTACATGCGGGGGCCTTCGCTCAAGCCGAACGGGATATAGGAGCAGCCGCCGTTCTTGTAGTACTCGCGCTCCACTTTACCCAGGAACCACGAGTTATGGATAAAATGCTCTTGGGCGGGGTCGAGGTGGGGTAATACCGTATGCGAGTGCTCCGCCCTGATTTTCACTTCTTTGAGTTCGTGAGCGCGTTCGCCCAGCTTTTCATCGATTAACGACGGGAAGCCGCAGATGGCGCCGTAGTCAATCCACATGCCGGATTTGACCAGACCGGCGGCTTCCCCGGCGGAAATCAGCTTACGCTTGTATTCTTCGCGATAATTAGCCACTTTGCCATTCATTTTCCGTTGTCATTACGAGGACGAAGCCCGACGTAATCCGTTATTCCGTGGGGCGTATCGCTTCGCTCGCCATGATAATCGGCTTTCAATGTTTATCTTCTATAGCCATTATCTTGTTAATCCTGGGGATATGCCGCCCGCCCTCGAAATCAGTGGTTAAGAACTTCTCCAGTATGGCCTGAAGGCGCACTTTGCCTTCCTCTGCGGAAAGACAGCATATCTGGGCGTCATTATGCTGCCGGGCGCGCATGGCGGTGAAGGCGTTATAGCACTGGGCCGCCCGTATCCCCTTCACCTTGTTGGCGGCGATGCACATGCCGATGCCGGTGCCACATATCAGGATACCGCGGTCGAACTCCCCCCTGGCGACGGCCTCGGCCACTTTGACAGCGATATCAGGGTAATCGACCGCTTCCTCCGTGTAGCAGCCGAAGTCCTGATAGCTATGCCCCACTTCAGTAAGTAACTTGATAACCAGTTTTTTAAGCTCGATACCGTGATGGTCGTTACCGATAGCAATACGCATAGGGGAAACCTCCTGATAAAAAATAAGCGGTCACTCTCCAGGTTTGGGCAGCCGGGAAAGGGCTTCATGTATCTCCAGCCAGCTCAGGCGCCCCTGCCGGATAAGCTGGGGTGGGGTGACCGTCATATCAATGATGGTGGAAAGTTCGCGCCGCGGCAGCGGCCCCTGGTCGAGTATCAGGGCGACCTCCCGGATATTTTCGCCGAGCTGCGCGGTAACTTCTTCGACCGCGTAGGGGGTGGGCCTGCCGCTGGTATTGGCGCTGGTCGTCGTCAGGGGTTTGCCGGTCTTCGCCACCATCTTCAGGATAATTTTATTATCCGGGACCCGTATGCCGACGGTATTCAGTCCGGCCACCAGGAGCGAGGGCACCGTCTCTTTCTTCTTGAGAACCAGCGTCAGCGCCCCGGGGAGGTAGTGCTCGGCGAGATAGCGGGCAGCCTCGGTTACGTGCGCGTAGTGGTCCGCTTCTTCGATAGAACTGACGGCGATATGTATCGGGTTGGAGAAAGAGCGTCCCTTGAGGTGGAAGACCCTGGCCACGGCGCGGGTATCCAGGGCGTTGGCTGCCAGGGCGTAGCCGGTATCGGTGGGGCAGATGATTACCTCCCCCCGGTTTATCAATTTCGCCGCGCGCTCCAGTACCTTTTCGTCCGGGCTGGTGGCGTCAACCTTCTCTATCTTCACGCCCACATTATACCCCTAATGGAGCATTGGGAAAAACATCCAGACGTAAATCGGAAACCTCGCCCCGTTGCAGCCGGGCGTAGCCGGCGGCGGCCACCATGGCGGCGTTATCGGTGCAGAGGGAAAGAGCGGGAAAGAACACGTCGATTCCCTTTTGACGGCAGGTCTCCTGGAAGGCCTCGCGGAGCCGGCGATTCGCCGAGACGCCGCCGGTCACGCTGATGGCCTTGACTTCCTTCTCTGCGGCGGCGCGTACTGTTTTGGCCACCAGCACCTCCACCACTGCCTCCTGGAAGCTGGCGGCGATGTCGGGCAGGGGCAGCGGTTCGCCGCGGGCTATCCTGTCCTTGAACATGTTGATGACCGCCGTCTTCAGACCGCTGAAGCTGAAGTCCAGCGTCCGGCTGCGGAGCATCGGCCGGGGGAAATTGAAAGCCTTGCGGTCTCCTTGGCGCGAAAGTTCATCAATGACGCGCCCGCCGCCCGTGTTCCGGTTGGCATAGAGGATATTGAGGAACTTGGCTACTTTATCGAAGGCCTCGCCGGCGGCATCGTCCAGTGTGGTGCCCAGCAGTTCAAATGAACGGCCATCTTTAACGTACAGGAGCATGGTATGCCCGCCGGAGACGGTCAGGCAAACGTGGGGAAACGGCAGGTCGGGGTGCGAAAGGCGGTTGGCGAAGATATGCCCCTCCACGTGGTGCACGCCGATAAGCGGTATCCCCCGGGCGTAGCTTATCGACTTGGCGGCCGCCACGCCCACCATCAGGCAGCCGATGAGTCCCTGTTTCGAGGCTACGGCCACGGCCTCCACATCTTCCAGGGTTTTACCGGCCTTATCCAGGGATTCCTTGATGATGTAGCCGATAAGTTCGGTATGCCGGCGGGCAGCCACCTCCGGGACGACGCCGCCGTATTTCTTGAGCAGGTCGAACTGCGTAGCGATGATGTTCGAAAGTATCATCCTGCCATCGACTACCAGCGCCGCCGCCGTCTCGTCGCACGATGTCTCGATGCCAAGTACTAACATAAATACCTTCAACTCCGGGCGTATTTACTCACAAATACCTTGGCGGTGGATTCTTTCAAATAGAGCGGTGTCAGCGAAAGAGCGTCGTCGCTTTCGCCCCGCATCAGCCGCTGCGCCGCCAGGCAGGCTACCGCTGCCCCGCCGGGCCCGGCCTCGATGCCTTTAATGTCCATCCCCGATTCACGGGCGATTGCCGCCATGTGTGATGGTGCACACTCGCCGACCAGGACACACGGTTCTTTGATGAGAGCGGCCAGTCCTTTAATGTCTCCGATATAATAATCACCGCGGCGTGTTATCTTGTCGTCCCCAACGCGATAGAAACCGGCGTAAACGGCGTCACCGGCGCCCACGCTGATAACGGCGCACACCGGGCGAGCCTGGTCGCGTACAGTGTAGGCCAGGGCTTCCAGCGTGGGTACACCGCTGACCGGTTTGCCGGTGCTGAAGGCGAGCATCTTGCCCACCGTCACGCCCACCCTTATCCCCGTCCAGGAGCCCGGCCCCAGCCCCACCCCGATACCCTGCACCTTGTCCAGGGTAAGGCCCGCTCCCTTGAGGACGGAATCGATATTGTCCACAATCTGCTCCAGGGAGTCGGTCTTCGCCGGGAAAGTGGCGTCCGCCAGGACGCGGCGGCCATCGCAAAGGCCTACGGCGTTGACGTAGGCGGAAGTATCCAGTCCCAGCACTATCATGATTGAGATAACTCCTTAAGCAGATGACTGAATTTATCGCTGGTGGCGGTTAATTCAAGCCGCCGTTGGCGGGCGGAAATTATCTCGAACTGGATGTTCAGACAGTCCGCGGGGAGTACGGCCGTGATTTTCTCCGCCCACTCGATTATCATCACGCCGGACCGGGCGCGGGCCAGGTAGTCCAGCATACCGAACTCGACGGCGTCGGAGGCTGTGCCAATCTGGTACATGTCCAGGTGTAAGACCGGCAGCCGGCCGCGGTATTCGTTCACCAGGACGAAGGTAGGACTGTTGACCTGCCTCGCCGGGACGCCCAGGCCGGCACAGATGCCCCGCGCCAGCAGCGTTTTACCGCAGCCCAGCTCACCCGTCAGGGTGATGACACTTCCCATCACCAGTCCCTCGCCTATTTTTTTACCGAGGGACAGCGTGGCGGAGGGACTATGACTGATAAATTCATATTTGTACATCTGGACTTACTACTAATATATCATTTTCCTTTACGCAGGCTCAATCAATCAGCCGGGACTTGAACGGCGTCACATGGGAGGCATAAAATATGTCGGGAATGAATTTTTGAGGGTATCGATATGAAAAAGACCGGCGTTTTTTATCACGATGTCTGCGGCAAAGAGGCTTATTCCAGCCTGGCGATGGGCGTGGCGGACGGGTTTGAAGCAATTGAGAAAGAGGGATTGTTTAAAGAACCGAATATTAAGTGGTTCGAGTCCCGGAAGGCGCAGGAAAAAGAAATCGCCCGCATCCACACGCAGAAATGGATAGATGAGGTCAAGCGGACGCAATGGTGGAATGTCTCGCTTTATTCCATCGGGGGTGTTCTGGAGGCCACCGAAAAGGTCTTTAAGGGTGAGCTGGATAACGCCTTCGTGATTGCCGGCGTCGGCGGACACCATGCCCACCGCGACAGCGCCTGGGGAGGTTGCTACTTCAGCGTTACCGGCCTGGCCATTCCCCACGCCCGGGAGATTCTGGGGGCTAAAAGGTTTGCCATCGTGGATACGGACACGCATCATGCCGACGGCGTCAGGGATATTTTCCAGCAGGATGATGATGTGTTGCATATCTGTTTCTGCGGCGGCGGCAGCTGGTGGGACGATGATTATGACAGCAAGCAGCTTGGCCGTACCAAGTTCTGCTTTCCTCACGGCGCCTCGGACGAGAAGGAGATTGAAAACGTCCGCCGGGAGGTCCCGAAGCTGGTCAACGAGTTCAAACCGGAAATGCTCTTCTGGATTTGCGGTATGGATACCCACGAAGACAGCTATGGGACGCAGGCGCTGACCTCGAAGGCCTATCCCGAGCTGGCGAAAATAATAATCGGTACTGCCGAGGATGCCTGTCAGGGCAAAATTATCGTCAAGACCTGCTGCAACGCCCCGCCCCACGCTACCTCCTATATCGTACCGAGAATTGTGGATATACTGGCGGAGACGAAGAAATTATCCAATAAGTAAGACTATCATGTCATTGCGAGCGTAGCGTGGCAATCTCCATAACGAATGTAATATCACGATAGGGATTGCCACGGGCTTCGCCCTCGCAATGACGATAAACCCCCACTTGACGTTAGTTGAGCATAATGGTAAATTGTGTTCTATAAATATGGTCAATGATAATCCGTTAACCCCCCAGGACGAAAGTCTCCGCGTTGCCACCACCGACGATATCGAGGTCTCCACGTATCTTGAGATTGCCAAGGAAATGGCCGGCCAGCAGCCGGCGGCGACCGAGGCGGCAGTATCCGGCGCGGAACGCGAGGCCATCATCGTCCTGGACTTCGGCTCCCAGTACAATCTGCTCATCGCCCGCCGGGTACGCGAGAGCCACGTCTACTGCGAGCTCTTGCCCCATGACACCCCCTGGGAGAAGATTGTTCCCCTCAATCCCAAGGGGTTTATCCTCTCCGGCGGCCCGTCCAGCGTCTATGAGCCGGGCGCGCCCCTCGCCCCATCCTATGTCTACGAAAGCGGCCTGCCGGTACTGGGTATCTGCTACGGGATGCAGGCCATCACCAACCAGCTCGGCGGCCAGGTGACGCCGGGCACCAAGCGCGAGTACGGTCACGCCATCCTGCATGTCAGCCAGGCCGATGTGCCATTGTTCGACGGCCTGCCGGAATCGTTGACGGTCTGGATGAGCCACGGCGATAAAATCGAGCAAATGCCCCAGGGCTTTAGCGCCCTGGCCTATACAGAAAACTCGCCCTATGCCGTCATCGGTAACGGGAAGGGGATATACGGCCTCCAGTTCCACCCGGAGGTCGCCCATACGCCGGAAGGCAGGACGATGCTGCATAACTTCGTCTACAGGGTATGCGGCTGCAAAGGCAACTGGACGATGGGCAACTTTGTCAACGAAAGCCTGGCCCGTATCAAAGAGCAGGTGGGCGAGGGCCGGGTCATCAGTGCCCTTTCCGGTGGGGTGGACTCTTCGGTGGTGGCCACGCTCATCCACCGCGCCATCGGCGACCAGCTTACCTGTATCTTTGTCAATAACGGCCTCCTGCGCCGCGAGGAAGTGGAAAGGACGCTCAAGGTCTTTAAAGATAATATGGGCATGAATATCATCTATGTCGATGCCACGGACCGGTTCCTCGACCGACTCAAGGGAGTTACCGACCCCGAGCAGAAACGCAAGATAATCGGCGAGGAGTTCATCCACGTCTTCGAGGAGGAGGCCGCGAAAATCGGCAAAGTGGACTTTCTGGCACAGGGCACGCTTTACCCCGACGTCATCGAGAGCGTCTCCGCGGTCAGCACCGCCTCGGCCAAGATAAAGTCGCACCACAACGTCGGCGGCCTGCCTGCCCGGATGACGTTAAAACTGCTCGAACCGTTACGCCACCTTTTCAAAGACGAGGTGCGGCAGGTCGGCCAGCAGCTGGGGCTAACCGAGGATATGGTCTGGCGGCAGCCCTTCCCCGGCCCGGGCCTGGCCATCCGCTGTATCGGCGAGGTGACCCGGGAGAAGCTGGAAATCCTGCGCAGCGCCGATTATATCCTGATGAACGAGATAAAGAAGGCCAAGTACTACCGCCAGCTATGGCAGAGCTTCTGCGTCCTCACCGATGTGCGGTCGGTGGGGGTGATGGGGGACTTCCGCACCTACGGCTACCTGGCGGCGGTGCGCGCCGTTACCAGCGATGACGCCATGACCGCCGACTGGGCCCGCCTCCCCTACGACCTGCTGGCGCGTATCTCCAACCGCATCGTCAACGAGGTTGACGGCGTCAACCGCGTCGTCTACGATATCACCTCCAAGCCTCCCTCCACCATAGAATGGGAGTAAGATGATGGTGATGACAAGAAAAATAGCTGAATCATTTTCAAGTCTCTGTATCTCAGCCTACGAATATTTGCAAATGTATAAAACTATGCGTGAATATAAAATTGATGATAAGACTAATATATGGGGAAAGATTGGTATTATTTTACGTCACCACTGGGTTTTACAGATTGCAAAAATTAATGACCCTAAAAGGCATGGAAATGACTATAATTTTTCTCTAGAGTATTTTATTGACCATATAAATAAGGCTAACTTCACAGATTCATATAACAGATTCTTGAAAGATAATAAAGAATTTATAGAAACTATAAAGAAGGCGAGAGTCAAAGTTGTAGCTCATCGTGATTTGGAGGTTTTTAATTCTCCCGATGGAGTGGGCGCTTTCTCTGCAGGTCTAGACCAAAAGTATTTTGACTCATTGCATGAAATCATTTCGGAGGGTTATAAAATATTGAACCTAGGTTCTTTCCCTGAATGGCCATCATCTATTGAAACCAAAACAAAAACCTTTATGGGAAAAATGGTAAAAATATTTAATGCCTAGTAATTTTCTGAACATAGGTACACTTTTATAATTTCTTAGCAATCATTTTAGTATAGTTAATTTAGGTAGACTAAATGGGAGTGCTTTAGCAAAATCCCCCTTTGTCCCCCTTTATAAAAGGGGGAATGATGAACTTAGGGCGTTGGGATAAGGGGGTAAGCTAACAGCTTCTCCCCTTCGTAAGGGGAGATTGAGAGGGATTTTGATAACAGGGAGTAAGTAAATTATTAGATTGTCCGCCGCCAGTAAATCAATACTCCTTCTCTTCACCCTTTTCATATTAACCTCCTGCCGACCGGCGGGGCTAATCTACACGGAGGACGGGAAAATCGAGTGCGGCGGGGATAACGAGCCCATCATCCTCACCAATAGCGCCACCGCCGTTGACCCTACGTTTGAGGAACTGGTCGCTTTTATTACCGCGGATAGCACGGACAGGAAAAAATATATCGGAGAAGGCCCCGGCGCTTACGTCTGCGCCGATTTCGCCGAGGAGGTGCATAATAACGCGGAGGCGGCCGGTATCCGGGCCGGTTGGGTGAGCCTGACTTTCGAGGGGACTGAAGAAGGGCACGCCCTGAATGCCTTTGAGACATCGGATAAAGGACTGATTTTCATCGATTGCACCAACAGCGGCCGTACGGGAAGCGCCGATAAGGAAACACCGGGCTGGGACGCGATAGCCTATATCGGGGAAGGTAAAAAATACGGTGTCCTGCCCGTCGAGCGGGTACTGGCCACGAAATTTGATTATTACTGCCTGGAGTATGACTTTTATACCGATTGCGAGAAGGCCTGGCGGGAATATGAGACGGAGTTGAAAGCCTATAATGATGAGGTCGATAGGTTCAACAGGGAGGCAGGCAGCCGGGTATATATCATCGGTTCTCCCGAAGAGCGCCGGATGACGGCCTGGAAAGAGGCGCTGGCCGCCCGGGAACGGGAGCTGGAACTTCTGGCGGAGAAGGCGGGCAATCGCTGGCTGGAATCAGAATACTCGTCATATCTTGTTAAAAATGTTATGATTCACTGGTAGTGTTTTTATCCGTCAGAATGAAGGTACGGACTGAATTGAAAGACAGATCAATCCAGGTAATATTCTGGTCCATGGTAGCGTTTTTTGTAATTACCGTCGGCACCATGTTTATTGGCGTTCCACTTGCCGGAAACCTTCCGTTAGGATATTTTATTCTTCCTTCGTTAGTCATCTTCCTTGCACTCAGTGTTACCTTGCTCGTGTTGACCGTGAAGAAGAAGGTCGGGGGAAAAACCGGGAAGTTTCTGCTATTGACCGGCGCTTCTGCGGCGGGACTGCCCGTTTTCGTGGTTCTACACAATCTTGTCTATGCCCTGTTTATACATTTCTTCGGTGAAAACTTTTGGGGGGCCGGTGGTGACGAGCCTGTATTCTTTATTCTAGCTACTATAGTATGCCCGCTTGGTTTCCTGGTCGGCGTGGTGGGTACCATCGTGCTTGCTATCAAAAATAAATCGAATGTTCCGGCGGTAAAAACTCAAGGGGGTGAGGGAAATTAATATTTTAGTTATCGGTTCCGGCGCCAGGGAACACACTATCGCCTGGAAGCTGGCCCAGAGCCCTAAAATCAAAGAGCTGTATACCGCCCCGGGCAACGCCGGCATGGCGCAAATATCCCAGACTCTCGATATCAGGGACACGGATATCGAGGCTCTCCTCAAGGCGGCCAGAGAACACAAGACCGACCTCACTGTCATCGGGCCGGAAGCACCGCTGGCCGCCGGTATCGTTGACCGCTTTCAGGCCGCTGGCATACCTGTCTTCGGCCCATCTAAAACCGCCGCCGAGATAGAATGGAGCAAGGTCTTTTCCAAGGACCTGATGCAGCGGCACGGTATCCCCTGCGCCCGCAGCGCCTCCTTTACCAGTTATGAAAAAGCTCAAGAATATATAGAAAAACAAAGACCGCCCATCGTCATCAAGGCCGATGGCCTGGCGGCTGGTAAAGGGGTCATCATCGCTGAAACAATCGATGATGCCCGGGAGGCACTTAAAGGCATGATGCAGACCAAAAATTTTGGTGCGGCGGGCGACCGTGTCGTTATCGAAGAGTACTTGAACGGCCGGGAGATGAGCTTCTTCGTTTTCACCGATGGCAAAACTGTCATACCCACTGTGCCCGCCTGCGATTACAAACGTATCTTCGATGGTGACAAAGGCCCGAACACCGGCGGCATGGGTAGCTATACCCCGCCCCCGTTTTACAGCGCGCTACTGGGCAATCTTGTTATGAAGACCGTGATGGAGCCGGCTGTCCTGGCCCTGGCGGATGAAGGCAGACCTTACAGGGGTACACTTTATGGAGGTCTGATGATTACGGCTAACAACGTGCCCAAAGTCATCGAGTTCAATTCCCGCCTCGGTGACCCGGAGACGCAGGTCGTCCTTCCCCGCCTGAAAACTGACCTGCTGGACATCATGCTGGCGGTAGTGGATAATAGACTGGATAAAATGAAGATAGAATGGCGTGACGAAGCCTGCATCGGCGTGGTGATGGCCTCCGGCGGCTATCCCGGTAGCTATAAAACCGGCTTCCCCATCAGTGGTTTGGACGACGTGGACAAAGATATCGTTATTTTCCACGCCGGGACAAAAACCGGGGCGTCGGGGCAGGTACTGACCAACGGCGGACGTATCCTGACCGTCGTTGCAACAGGTAAGGACCTGGCTGCAGCTCGCGAAAAAGTGTATCAAAATATAACCAGGATTCATTTTGAAGGCGCCTATTATCGTAAAGATATAGCTTTGTTTAAGTAGCAAGGAGAATAGACGATGCCACTTGTCGCCGTGGTTATGGGCTCGAAATCGGATACCGAAACCCTCCAGCCGGCCCTGGATATTTTAAAACAACTCGGCATTGACCACGAAGTTAGTATCATTTCCGCTCACCGCAACCCGGAAAAGGCGCGGCAGTACGCGCTGACGGCCCGGGAGCGTGGCATTGAGGTAATTATCGCGGCGGCGGGCATGGCCGCTCATCTACCCGGTGTTTTGGCTTCGTGGGCCACCTTACCGGTCATCGGTGTGCCTCTGGCCGGTGGTGAGCTCAAAGGCGAAGATGCGCTCTATTCCATCGTCCAGATGCCGGCCGGTATACCGGTTGCCTGCATGGCTATCGGCCGCGTAGGCGTGAAGAACGCCGCTTTCTTTGCCGCCGAGATTCTGGGGCTAAAGCATGATAAAATAAAAGCGGCCTATGAAAAATACCGGCAAGAATTACAGGGGGTGAAACCTGACGGAGGAGACATTAATGATTGAACGGTATTCCCGGCCCGAGATGAAGCGGGTATGGTCGGATGAGAATAAATACGCCAAGTGGCTTGACGTTGAGATAGCTGTTTGTGATGCCTGGGCCGAGCGGGGCGTTATCCCAAGGCAGGCCCTTGCCAAAATAAAGCTGGCCAAATGCAACCTGAAACGTATGGAAGAAATACTCCAGGAGACCCGTCATGATATGACCGCTTTCCTCGGCTCGGTGGCAGAAAGTCTGGGTGAAGAGTCCCGTTTTATCCATCTTGGCCTTACCTCCTCCGATGTCTGGGATACAGCCACCAGCCTGCAACTCGTTGAAGCTACCGATATTCTGGTACAGGACGTAAAGGAGCTTATCGCTACTGTCGCGCAGCGGGCGATAGAGCATAAATATACCGTGACCATCGGCCGTACCCACGGCGTGCACGCCGAGCCGACTACCTTCGGGCTGAAGCTGGCGCTATGGATAGAGGAAATGAGGCGTAACCTGCACCGGCTTTCCGAGTCTAAAAAGGCGATTGCCGTGGGTAAGATATCAGGCGCTGTCGGGACCTACGCCACCGTGCCGCCGGAGGTGGAACAGAAAGCCTGTCGCAAGCTGGGTCTTGACCCTGCCCCGATATCCAACCAGGTGCTCCAGCGCGACCGGCATGCCCAGTTTGTCACCACACTGGCTATCATTGCTGGTTCCCTGGAGAAGTTCGCCACGGAAATCAGGAACCTCCAGAAGACCGAAGTCAGGGAGGTTGAGGAGCCTTTCGGCGGAGGATTCGTCTCGACCGGCTCATCGGCCATGCCTCATAAGCGTAATCCCGAGTTGACGGAGAGAATCTGCGGGCTGGCCCGCCTGGTGCGGGGCTTTGCCGCGACCTCGCTGGAAAATATCGCTTTATGGCATGAGCGCGATATCAGCCACTCCTCCAACGAACGCATCATTTTCCCTGATGCCTGCCTGACGCTGGACTATATCCTGGTTCTTTTCACCTCGGTAATGCGGCGTCTTCAGGTCTATCCGCACCGGATGAAGCAGAACCTGGAACTGACGCGGGGGCTTGTTTTCTCACAGCGGGTGATGCTGGCCCTTATCGATAAGGGATTGAAACGTCAGGAAGCCTATGAGATAGTGCAGAGAAACGCAATGAAGGTCTGGAAAAGTAACCGCAGTTTCCTGACCCTGCTCAAATCTGATGCCAAAGTTAAAGACGTTATACAAGCGCAGGAATTGGAGGCGATATTCGACTATCAGCAGTACCTGCAGCATGTGGATGATATTTTTCTAAGACTAGGACTGACCAAGTCGCAATGGCAGGGAACTGTCCCTGAATCCAAAGCTTCGGGAATGGGGATGGGATAGACGCCGTATTCTTTCGGTAAGAAAGGTAGATGATATGGATAGTGAAATACCGCCAGTATTAATGCAGACCGAACTGCCTTTGCCACTCTTTATCCGCGGCAAGGTACGTGACTCATATAACCTTGGCAGCCACCTGCTCGTGATCGCGACCGACCGCATCTCCGCTTTTGATGTAGTACTTCCTTCCGGCATTCCTCTCAAAGGGCACGTATTGAACCGGCTATCTTCTTTCTGGTTCCGGCGTACAGCAGAAGTTGTCCCGAACCATATGACTGAAGCGATAGATGACGTACATTGTCTGGACTCTTACCTTCCTAAGGAGAGCCGTTTTGCCTATCCGTCTTATCTCCGGGGACGTTCCATGGTCGTCAAGAAAGTTAAGCGCATCCCGGTGGAAGGCGTCGTCCGCGGCTACCTTTCAGGTTCGGCCTGGGCGGAGTATTCAGCGCATGGCACCATCTCCGGGAACAAGATGGAAGAAGGTCTGCGGGAAAGCCAGAAACTGGACCGCGCTATCTTTACGCCGACTACTAAGTCTGATACCGGTCATGATGAGCCACTGACCAGGGAACAAATCATAAAGCTGGTTGGACTCCGGGTGGCTGAAGAATTGGAGGAGAAAAGCCTGGCTATGTATGAGTACGCGCGGGAGTATGCCTTAAGCAAGGGCATTATCATTGCTGATACCAAATATGAGTTCGGTATCGATAACGGCCGTCTGATACTCATTGATGAGCTTTTAACCCCGGACTCTTCACGTTTCTGGGACGCCAGTCAATACAAAGTGGGAAAGCCCCAGCCTAGCTTTGACAAGCAGCCCGTGCGCGACTGGCTGGTGGCGACTGGCTGGAACAAAGAACCTCCTGCCCCTGCTCTGCCCCCGGATATTATCGAAGCTACCTCCCAGAGGTATATCCTGGCTTATGAAAAAATGACCGGCCGCAAGCTGGCCATGCTCGAATAAACGGTTGCCACTACAGCTGTCCTTTGGTGCTGGGCAATTCGCCGCTGGCCCTTGAGTCAATACGTGTGGCGGCATCCAGCACTTGCCCCAGTGCTTTGAAGAGTGCCTCTGCTTTATGATGGTCGTTGCGGCCGTAGACCACCGCAGCATGAAGATTTATCCGGGCTTCGATGGCAAACGATTCGAGGAAGTGGCGGACGAGGTCAGTAGAAAATCCGAACATGTCATTACCGGTGAAAGTCAGGTCAAGAACCGCATAGCCTCTCCCGCTGATGTCAACGGCCAGGTTTACCAGAGTGTCATCCATCGGTACAGCGACGTTCGCCATGCGGACGATGCCCCTCTTTTCTCCCAGGGCTTCGTTAAAAGCTTGGCCAAGCGTTATGGCTGTATCTTCCACGAGATGATGCGGGTCGTCCCCGCTGGCTTTTAAATTTATATCCAACATACCGTGCTTTGATAGCTGGGATAAAAAATGGTCAAAGATACTAATGCCCGTCTGAATGTCGTACCTGCCGGAGCCGTCAATATCCAGTTCCAGACTAATATTAGTCTCGCTGGTGCCTCTTTTTAATGTTGCTTTTCGGCCAGCAAGTTTTTCTCCGGTCAAAAGCTTCATCGCGCCTTTTAGCATTCTTCCCCCAATAGGAATGCGGCCGGTGCGGGTGCGCTGGTAGAGTGGCCGGCTGCACCCTATTTTTACGGCCATTTGCTGGTCGGAGTACCCGTGTTTCTGCTGTAGCTGGACTATTTTCCCCAGGATAACTTCGGCTGATTCCATGTTCAACTCCAAATATTAGCCTTTTTATTAATCTGTTAATTATTATAACATATACGCGCGATATGTCAATATCTATATATAAAGAAATGATAAAAATATTAACATTCTTTAGAAATGATATATTACTGCAAGTGAAAAAGTAACAAGGCCAACCTGGTATGCGGATAAACTCTGGTTTAGTCCATCTCGTGCAAGGCTTTTATGAGGGCAACGGTGTGCTCCGGTTTGCCGACGCTGATGCGGATGCCGTTTTTCAACAAAGGGTTATCAAAATAACGGACCAGGATGCCCTGGCGCTGTAGCTTTTGATAGAGACTGCTGGCGCTACCGCGCATAACCTGGCAGTAAATGAAATTAGACTGTGAGGGAAAGGGGTTGAGACAGGCTATTTTTTTTAGCTCGGTGAAGAGTTTTGCCCTTTCTGCAACGATGGCCTTAACCTTGTCCTGAAGGTACTGGATATCCGCCAGAGACTCCCTGACGGCAACTTCGGCGGCCACGCTGACGTTGTGAGGGATTTTAATAGCCATCATAAAATCGGTTATCCCGGGCGGGAAAATGCCATAACCTACTCTTAATCCGGCCAGGCCTGCCCATTTGCTGAAAGAACGCAACACGATGAGATTGGGATACTCGGCAATCAGGGGCACGACCGTCTCACCGCTGAACTCATAGTAGGCCTCATCGACAACGACTGGCACGCCGGTGGCGATAATATTCAGGATATCAGGCTGCGGGATAATGTTACCGGTGGGGTTATTGGGGGTAGCCAGAAACACCAGCTTGGTTCTGGGGCCGATGGACGCCAGAACTTTCTTTACGTCGATGGCGAAATCCTCATCGCGGTTAATATTGACCAGCGTGGCGCCGCATAGTTGCGTGCTGAAACGGTAAATGTCGAAGGTGGGCACGCAATTAATGACTTCATCGCCCGGCCCGGCAAATAACCGTACAATAAGGTCGATAATAGAATTGCTTCCATGGCCGGCCACGATACGCTCTGCCGGGACGCCGGCGTACCCAGCCAGCTGCTTGCGTAGCTCCTGCTGCCCGTCATCCGGGTAAATGTTGAAATGGTCGCATCTGGCCAGCGCTTGCAGCACCCTCGGCGAGCAGCCGTAGGGATTCTCGTTAGCGTTTACCTTGATGATATCGGCCACCGGCACGTCAATCTTGCCTTCCAGCGTATCCGGCGAGGTGCTGGCGCTGTATGGTGTAAATTCCAGGAGATGGGGACGGATGAACTTTCTGATTCCTTCCGGCTCGGCCACTTAACTGCCTCCCTTGCCCATGTCTTCGAGGCGCATGGCCACCGCCCGGGCATGGGCGTCCAGGCCTTCGGCAAGCGCTATAGTCGAGGTGGCCTGGCCAAGCTGCCTGATGTCCTTTACGTTCATGTTGACCACGCTGACCAGCTTTACGAAGTCCAGGATATTCAAACCTGAGCCGAATCGCGCCGTGCCACCTGTAGGGAGCACGTGGCTGGGCCCGGCCGTGTAATCGACCAGCGCCTCGACGGATTTTTCGCCGATAAAGAGGCAACCGGCATTTTTAACCATGTCGACATAGGCGGCTGCGTTAGCCACTACCAGGCACAGGTGCTCCGGTGCGTACCGGTTGGTCATCTCAATAGCCTGCGCCACGGTATCCAAGACGACTATCATTCCCCGGGTGTCCAGCGACTCTTTTATAATCTGCTTTCGCGGCAGGTTTTTCATCTGCTTTTCAATTTCACGATTAACGGCGTCGCCTAGTGTGCGGGAATTGGTAATCAGTATGGCTGTGGGGCCGGAACCATGCTCGGCCTGCGCCAGCAGGTCGGCGGCGCAGTAGGCCGGATTGGCCGTATCATCGGCGATGATAATCACTTCACTCGGCCCGTAAAGCCCGTCGATGCCGACGTCGCCGCTGACTACTTTCTTGGCCAGGGTCACCCAGATATTACCCGGTCCGCACACTTTATCCACCCCGGGCACGGATTCTGTGCCGTAGGCTAGTGCGGCTACCGCCTGGGCGCCGCCGAGCGAAAATACGCGGTCAACGCCGGCGATGGCCGCCGCCGCCAGCGTTACCGGCGCCACTTTCCCCTGTTTGTCCGGCGGCGTGGCCATGATAATTTCGCTAATTCCGGCAACTTTAGCCGGTATAACCGTCATCAAGACTGTCGAAGGGAGAGGGGCTTGAAAGCCCGGAGCGTAAACACCGATTTTTTCCAGGGGCCTCACCAGCCAGCCGAGCTTTTTATCGATGCTATCACGCAGGAGCTCTTTCTTCTGCCGTTCATGGTAAGCGGTGATGCGCTTCGCCGCCAGCTTTAACGCGTCCTGAAGCTCTCCGGGTATCGCTTTCAAAGCGCCTTTAATCTGTTCGCGGTCGATCTCCAATTTTGTCAGTTTCGCACCATCGAACTGCTCGGTGTATTCAAAGAGGGCGGCATCGCCCCGGTCACGGACATTCGCTATTATTTCCCGTACCTTCTTTTCGTTTTCATCAAGTCCGGAGGCACGCATAATCCCCTGCCGTGACAAAACCTCTTTCGCCTGATTAAAACCTTCGATTATTTTCATCTAACCGGCCTCGACCGCCGCTTGCAGTCTGTTAATTATCGTCTCGATTTTTTTCTTCTTTAACGGCCCGGAGACCATACCGGCATAGCCGATAAGGCAGCCTGTAGATTCGAACAGGGTATCAATTATCTTCAGGTTGTGCCTGTCTATCGTCCGTCCCGTCTCGGTATTTTCAATGAGCAGGTCAGCATCCTCTGGCAGGAAGGCTTCGGTCGCCCCCCAGGTGGGAATCACCCGATAGTGGCCGAGGTGGTTGTCACGCGCGTACCTGTCGGCGATATTGACATATTCCGAAGCGATGCGAATCGGCGTGTCTCTTAACGCGCTAAACTGCCTTAGATCAGTGGAATTGTTCACCGCCAGTTCACGACTCACCACCGCCACGAGCCTCACTTTACCATTCTTGAGGTCAACCAGCTCCTTGACCGGGCTGGACGGGAACTGGTTCAGATGTTCGGTCAGCCAGTCACGGCCGGATATTGCCAGGTCGAAATTGCCGTTGGCCACCTGCCAGGGCATGTCCTGCGGCCGGATGACTTTGACCATGACTCCTTGGATATCGATTCCGGGACGGCGGTTGCCTTTTTCCGAAGGGTAATCCACCGTCGTGATACCGGCCCTGTTTAAAATTTTAACAACATGCTGCTGCTGGTGGCCGTCCGGCAAAGCGAGCCTGATAGTGTCCTTTGGTATTTCTCTCCTCCGGTAGGCCGGGGCTATCGGTATATCGCCCCCGTTATCCGTAGCCGTTATTTTTTCAACTTCCGGCACCGCTTCGCAGACGGAAGTTATTATTTTATCGAGATGTTTGGTCTCCCAGCTGTTCCGGTTGGCGATAAGATAAGCGCCGAAATTAAGGGCTTTACCTGCTGGTATCAGCCCGTAAACGGCCAGATTATCCACGGTATCGGTCGAGAGTAAAACCATGTCGGCGTTTTCCGGCGGGTAAGCCTCCGCCGCGCCCCACACCGGGAAGATGGCAAAGCGTCCCAGGCGGTTCCGCAGCGCGTAGGCCTCGGCCAGATTGGGATACTCGGTGGCGATGCGCACCAGGAAGCCGTTATTCTTCAACCCTTCCGGAAGCGAGGCCGCCGCCATGTACAGCGTGCCCTCTCCGTAGGCCAGGTCCTTGACTTTAATCAGGTCGCTGCTGGGGTATTTGACGAGCAGCTCTTCTATCCAGTCCAGACCGCAAATCCCCAGGTCGTAGTTACCCATGGCTATCTGGATGGGGATATCCTTCTCATGGAATACCCGGATAAGCAGGTCGGGGTACTTCTGCGACCTGGGACGGTAGAAGCCGATTTTGGAGTGATATTCGTCAAGCTCCCAGCCGGCCTTATGGAGCATGGCCGCCGTCTTACGCAGCAGGCGTCCTTTCGGCAGGGCCAGTTTAATCGCCACCTTTCCCCTCCAGCATTTTGAGAACATCACTGAACGTTTGAGAATCAGCTTTTATGGATTTTACCTTATTAATCACCGTAAACCCCGCCCCTTTACCTCTCACTTCAATAGTCCATCCGGTTTCTGAAGTTTGCTCGCCCAGGGCTAACTCGGTGATATAACCGGCCCGGCGCAGTCCTTCGGCCGTTTTAAAGGCATCTTTAACGGCATCGCCGGTGAGAGCTCGTACCAGGACCCTCTCCGCGGCCGGCGGCGCGATGGAATCCGGCTTGATGATGTTCATCAGCCGGTCAATGTATAAAGCGAAGCCGGAAGCGGGCACGTCCCCTCCCCTCATGGACGGGATAAGGGCATCATACCGGCCTCCCCCGCCCACATTTTCCTGGCCGATAAAAAGATGGAATATCAGGCCGGTATAATATTCAAAGCCCGCCCCCGAGGCGATGTTTATCCGGTATTTCAGACCCAGTTCGTCCAGCAGGGCTAACGTCTCCAGGAAATCATCCAGAGACCGGCCGATTTCCGGCAAGCTCCGTGTCAGCATAGCTCGCTGGTTCCGCAGGAATCCCGGAGATTGTCCGTTTAAATTCAGGAGCGGTTGTAGCAGGCTGCCGGTGTCCGGCGATTCCCGGCTGACTCCGGCCAGCGCTTCTGCATCGCCATCGAGAATCCGGTCGAGCATGCGGTGCTGTTCCTCCGGGCTCAAGCCGAGCTTTCCCAGCAGCGCTTTAATCAGGCCGGCATGGGAGAGCCGTAGTTCGATATTTTTCAGCCCGAGCCGATGCAGTACCTCCATGGACAGGGCCACCAGTTCGGCGTCGGCCACGGCGGAACCGGCCCCGATAAGCTCGGCGCCACATTGCCACCTTTCCCTGGGCTTTTCTCCCTCCGCTTCAAAAATAAAGATGTTCGCGGCGTAAAAGAGCCTGGCCAGCCCGCTCTGCAAGCTCTCGGTGTAAAGCCGGGCGACCGGTATGGTGCCGTCCGGGCGCAAGACCACTCTTTCCCCGCTCCAGCCGTCCCAGTCGAGGAAAGAATATACCTTGCCCAGCCTGCCGGGTGTCAAGGTCCCCGCCGAGGTAAACAGGTGCAGGTACTCGATGGTCGGCGTCCTGACTTCGCGGTATCCCCAGCTCGTAATGCAGTCGCGGCATATCCCTTCAATGAGACGGAAGACTGTCATTTCCTC
The DNA here is from genome assembly GCA_964462865.1 of uncultured Dehalococcoidaceae bacterium. Taxonomy (GTDB): domain Bacteria; phylum Chloroflexota; class Dehalococcoidia; order Dehalococcoidales; family RBG-16-60-22; genus Fen-1077. The sequence goes on from CAYWZO010000024.1 coordinate 20,794, forward strand.
CGGGGAAAGGTCGCGCATACCTTTGCATCGTTGAATTTTCATATTGTGTGTTTAACCGGCTTTCCAGCGAATACTATATTAATTTACACTAATTGTGGCGGATTGTTCAATTCTCGGCGTGCGTACTGGGAAAAGACTTTATACCATTTCAAATTGCATTGGAACTGTTGTACACTTTATAATGAAAAGACTTTATAAGTCTGGAGAATTATGAAAAAAGCACGGCGTATTATCCTGGGACTGGTATTAATTCTGCTGGCTGTTTCAGTAGCAGCTAGCGTTTATGCGCAGACGCCACATGTTGACGTACTCACCATTAAAGGAACGATTAATCCAGTACTGGTGGATTATGTCAAACGCGGTATCGAGCAGGCTGAAGACGGCAACGCCCGGGCGCTCATTATCAAGCTGGATACGCCCGGCGGGCTGGACAGCGCCATGCGTGACGTTATTCAGTACATCGATAACTCCCGCGTGCCGGTGGTCGTTTACGTTGCCCCGTCCGGCGCACGGGCCGCTTCCGCCGGTCTGTATATCCTCCAGGCCGCCCACGTGGCGGCGATGGCACCGAGCACTGCCACCGGGGCCGCTACTCCGATAGCCATGGGTGAAGAGGGCGAGGTGGAAATGTCGGATGAACTTAAGGCCAAGACACTGAATGATGCCATCGCTTATATTACCGGACATGCTGAAAATCACGGACGTAATGCGGCGTGGGCGGAAAGAGCAGTACGTGAAGGAATTTCTGCTAACGAACGCGAAGCCCTGGAACTTAACGTTATCGATATGATTGCCCCGGACACGGAAACGCTCGTTGCCCAGCTTGATGGCCGGCAGGTAACCATGATTAACGGCCAGCAGGTTACCCTGCAAACGCAGGGCGTGGCCATCAATGACGTTCCCATGCGCACGGTGGAGAAGTTCCTGTACACCATCGCCGACCCTAATATCGCCTATGTCTTGATGAGCCTGGCCATGCTGGGCATCATGGCCGAGATATTCAACCCCGGCCTGATATTCCCCGGTATTATCGGTGGCATCTGCCTGCTGATGGCCTTTTACTCGCTGGGCGTGCTGCCGGTAAACTATGCCGGCATCCTTTTCATCGTCCTCGCTTTCGGTCTCTTTATCGGTGAGGTGCTGACGGCTTCCTTCGGCCTGTTTACCGCCGGCGGAGTCGTGTCCCTGGTCATCGGCTCACTGCTTCTATTCCAGGGGGCGCCGCCGCTGTTCCGGGTTAGCCCCTGGCTTATCGCCACCGTCACCATAGTAATTTCCGGTGCGCTGGCTTTCATTATCCACCGTGCCATCAGTGTTCACCGCCGGCAGGCCAGGACCGGCCGTGAGGAACTGGTGGGCAAGACTGCCGTGGTCAGGGTTGCCCTGAACCCTGCCGGTACGGTATTTTATAAGGGCGAACGCTGGTCGGCCGTCTCGGAAAACGGCGAGGCCAAACCCGGTGAGGAGGTAATTATTAACCGGGTCGACGGACTGACATTGTATGTTAAGAAAAAGTAAAAGATTATTAACCATTAAGTAACATGCCCCTTTTTCATCTTGTTACTTGTTGATAGCTATCAGATATTTACCGAAGGAGGCGCTATTTGGTCTGGACGATTATACTGGGAATTGTCATAGTGGTTTTCTTGGTCTTCGTGGTTATCTGGGGGGTACGCGCCCACCGGAAGAAAGTGGCGGCCGGGAGAGAGGAACTGGTGGGCCGGACGGCCGTGGTGGAAATACCTCTGGAACCGAGGGGGGTGGTGCTGGTGGAGGGGGAACGCTGGACAGCTATCGTTGATAAGGGCCGTGCCGAGCCTGAAGAGGAGGTGATTATAACCAAAGTCGATGGTTTAAAACTGATGGTAACTAAAAAATAACAAAGGAGGTATTAAATGAACTATATCTGGATCGCAGTTATCGTTGTCATCGTCATTATAATTATCCCTATGGCGGTCAAAATCGTGACCGAGTACGAACGCGGCGTTATTTTCCGCCTCGGACGTCTCGTGGGCGCCAAGGGACCCGGACTTTTCCTCATTATCCCGTTTGTCGACCGCATGGTCAAGGTCGACCTCCGCGTCGTCACCATGGACGTGCCCTCCCAGGAGGTCATCACCAAGGATAACGTCACCGTCCGCGTCAACGCCGTGGTCTATTTCCGCGTCGTCGATCCCGAGGCTTCAGTGGTCAAGGTGCTGGACCACATCCGGGCTACCTCCCAGATTTCGCAGACGACGCTCCGTAACGTGCTGGGACAGTCCGAGCTTGATGAGCTGCTGATGCAGCGGGAAAAGCTCAACCAGATGCTGCAGAAGATTATCGACGAGCATACCGACCCATGGGGCATCAAGGTCAGCACCGTGGAAATCAAGGAGGTCGAGCTGGCCGAGGAGATGAAGCGTTCCATGGCCGCCCAGGCCGAGGCCGAGCGCGAAAGGCGCGCCAAGATTATCCACGCCGAGGGCGAGCTCCAGGCCTCGGAAAAGCTGGCCCAGGCCGCCCACGTTATCGGCCGCGAGCCGGCGACTATCCAGCTCCGTTACCTTTCGACTCTCACCGAGATAGCCAGCGAGAAAAACAGCACGATAATTTTCCCGCTGCCCATCGAGATGTTAAAAGCATTCGGTATGGGTAAAGAAGAAAAGAAATAGTAAGCGGATAAATCAAGAGACCACTTAAAATGAATACTGTCATTGCGAGCCATCCCGATGAGCCCGGAAACTCCCCTGCGAATCGGGAGGCGTGGCAATCTCCATGATGGTCTTGGCTCAATGATAGAGATTGCCGCGCCTCCGCCTTCGCTAAAGCTCCGGCGGATGGCTCGCAATGACTTTTTTTATATTTTTCCCCTCCCGCAAAAGTCAGCAAGAAAAGTCGGGACGCCGGTGATTATCCCTGCTATATTATCCTCGAAGGAGGCGCGGAACCGTGGAATGGTCGGAAAGGATGAACGCGGCAATAGCCTACATCGAGGACAATCTGGCAGGAGAGATTGACACCGAGGAGGCGGCCAGGCGGGCCTGCTGCTCCACTTTTCATTTTCAGAGGATGTTCTTTGCCGTCATTGGCGTCACGCCGGGGGAATACGTCAGACGCCGAAGATTGACGCTGGCAGCACGGGAACTTTCCTCCGGTAACTCTAAAGTTATCGATATCGCCCTGAAGTACGGCTACGATTCGCCGGACTCGTTCGCCAGGGCCTTCCGGAACGTTCACGGCATCACTCCCCAGGCGGCGCGCGGGCCGGGGGTAAAGCTGACGGCGTTCCCGCGTATCTCCTTTCACGTTGAACTTAAAGGAGGTAACGACATGGACTATAAGATTATCGACAAACCGGCGTTCGACGTTGTCGGGAGGGGCAGGGAATTCACCACGAAAAACATGGAACAAAGAATAAAAATACCGCAATTCTGGAAAGACTTTATGGCTTCGCCGGAATGGCGGACGCTTTGTGATTTAAGTGGTGAGAAACCGGGGGTGTTTACCGGAGCCGGATGCTTGGGCGTTATCATGCCGGATGAAAAAAATATCAGCACGGAAAAGGCCTGGGACCCGATTATTTACGCCATCTGCGTGGAAAAAACAGGCCAGGTGGTGGGATTTGACGTTTATCATATCCCGGCGGCCACCTGGGCGGTATTCGATTCCGTCGGGCCCATGCCCAAGGCCATTCAGGATGTAACCACCCGTATCTTCCGGGAATGGTTCCCATCCACCGGCTACGAGCATGACGCCAAGCCGGAGCTCGAGGTCTATTTCCCGGGGGACACCAGCAGTAAGGACTATCTCTGCCAGGTATGGATGCCGATAGTCAAGAAAAACAAGAAATAGATGTTTAAAGGGATAGGGGGTGGGGTGCTTTACCCTGCCCCTATCTCGGGTCGTCTATGGCTTTTTCGCCTTTTTCAGCAGCCCACCCACCACTTCCTCAAATTCCGCCAGGTACTTTTCTTTGCTTTCGTGCGAGGCCAGGTGAATTTTCATTTCGCCCAGGTTCTTGGTGATAGTCGGCAGCCACTGATACGGGATCGAGATGAAAATTGCGTCCTCGGGCGCGAGCCGCCGGCCGCCCATGCCGTGTATCAGCGCCGGGATGATGTAATTGACCCGTCCGCTCTGGAAGGGATAGATATAGAGCCAGGCGCAGCCCATGACGGGCGTGGTACGGGAGTTGTAAAGCTCCCCGGTGGCATAGGTCATCGCCCGCAGGACGATTTCCGCCTGCGCCGGCTTCGCCGTGATAATCAGGACGTCGGGGTCGAAGGTCAGCTTGTCCAGGGGCGAGAAAGCCACGTAATTCACAACACCCTCATCGAACCGGGGAACGACTTTGTAAAAGGCGTAGTTCGCCCGTGGCTCCTGGAATATACCCAGCCCGGGGCCGATCTGCCCGCTTTCCGCGAAGGGCTCCATCTTCTCCATCCCCAGCAGTATCTTGCCGATGCAGGCCTGCTCGTTCGCCTTACTGATGTAAAACGGTGCGCCGGCCTTTTGCGCCTCGACGAGCATTTCGCATAAAGAAAAAACCCTGGACCTGGACAGTGGCTTGATACCTTCCGGCTTAAAGAAAAGGAATTTTACCCCGACGGGCGGTCTGATAAATTCCAGTTTCTTAAACGCTGATAAATCGGTTGTTAAAGGTTTCATTATCTATCTCCTTTTCTCATACGGTAGGTGTTATTCACGCAAAGTCACGTCCCCGGCTACCACCCGGCACAGGACGCCATCGGCCAGACGTATCATTAGGGCGCCGCTTTCATCGACTGATTCGGCGATACCTTCTATAGTCTCGTTGCTCCACGTCACCTTGACCTTTTGCCCCAGCGTTATCAGTCTGTCACGCCAGGTCCTAAAAATGGGTTCTGCGCCGGGTAATTTAAGGTATAACCGTTCGAACTCGGCGAGCAGGTCTCTGATAATATCTTCCCGGGAGACTTTCCGCCCCAGTTCTTCCTCCAGACCGGTAGCTAGAGTTGCAATTTCGCTGATTTCATCGTGCCGTAGAGCTACGTTGATGCCGATGCCAATGACAGCCCGGGCCGTTTCATCCCCTTTTATTTCATTCTCGATAAGGATCCCGGCCACCTTTTTCCCCCGGATGAGGATATCATTGGGCCACTTGATTTGCGTTTCCAGGCCGGTGACGCTCTCGATAATGCAGGCCACCGCCAGCGAGGCTATCATGATGAGGTAAGGTAAATTGTTTACCTCCGGACGAAGGACCAAAGATAGAGCGATGTTGCCTTCGGGTGAGAACCACGTACGCTTAAGCCTGCCGCGCCCCCGTGTCTGCACCCCGGCAATGACAACAGTACCCTCTTTAGCCCCGCGCCGTGCCTCCCGCCAGGCAACTTCCATCGTCGAGGTCAGGCGTGAATAATAGATAATTTTCTGCCCGATAAAACTCGTTAGCAGGCCTTTTTTGATTGAGGTGACTGATAAGTCTCGGTCTACCATGTCACTTTAGCTCTGCCGAGCTGATACGGGTATAAAGGGGTCCTTCCGGTCTCAACTGGCTTTTTATCAGATGAAAAGAGGTTACATCCAGGCCGGTGCCGGGTTCAGGCGCAATGCCGGCCACGAGCCGGCCCAATTCCTGCCGTTCTTCCGGCCGGGCCTGGTCGCGGACGCGCCCCAGGGTAAGATGGGGCGTGAAAGGGCGTGCTTCAGCCGCAAACCCCAGGGGAGAAAGGGCGGCTTCGAGGCGTTTTTGCAGTCGGTCCAGTGTATCAAGGGCCCCCGTTAGCCCCACCCAGACCACCCGCACCCGCCTCGGGTCGGGAAAGACTCCCGGATTGCCGACATCAAGGCGAAACGGGTGTATGTCGCGCGCCGCCTCGGCCATTGCCGCGGTGATTTTGCCTGTCATGGATATATCTATATCACCGAGGAATTTCAATGTCAGGTGAGTCGCGTACGGGTCGGTCCACCGCACCGGGGCCCGGCTTCCTGATTTCAGCCGGTTCTGGAGCCGCGTGAGAACCTGTTTCACTTCTTCCGGCAGCTCGATGGCGATAAAAGCACGAATCCGTTCCATTATTCAATCATATACCGAGCAGTCTGCGGGCATTGCCGGAGGTGATATTCTTTTTATCTTCTTCTGATAGTCCGGCGGTATCTATTTCCTTGAGTATGCGGCCCGGGGACATCACCGGGAAGTCGCTCCCGAAGAGTATCTTCTCCGCACCGATAAGCTGGCTGACCTGCCGGTATATCTCTGGCCTGTAAAGGAAAGGCGATGCGGCGGTATCGAAATATACATTGGCCAGTGCCCTGTTTACCTCCGGCATGAGGGCATAGAATGGCAGGCCACCGCCCCAGTGGGCGCATACGGTGGTCAAATCCGGGAAAGCCGAGATGAACCACCAGAGCATGCCCGGGGAAACGGTGCCCTTACCGGGGTAGATATGGCCGACCGGCTCCGAGGCATGGGTCATGAGAAAAAGTTTGTGTTTACGCAGGAGCGCGGCGAAAGGTTCAATGGCTTTTTTCTGGGAGAAGCCGGGCGGCTGGCAATCGGGCCGGAGTTCGCCGATGCCACGCAGGCCGCCGCGGACGCAGCGCTCTATTTCTTTAAACGAATCTTCAGAATGATAGTCCGCTACCGCACCGAAGCCGACAAGGCGTTTTGGGTGGCGGTTCACTACCTCCATGATATAGTCATTGGTGAGGACGCAGAACTCGTGAGTGCTCCACCCGTAGTTGACAATGATGGAAATGTCGACGCCGTCCCGCTCCATGTTTTCCACGAGTTCTTCGGCGGTAGCTATTTTAACCTTATAATCGCCGTAAATCTGGGCGAAGGCAGAGTCGTTCCTGGCGTAGCGGTTGCGGTCTTTCTTTACCTGCGGCGGCAGTACGTGCGTATGGAAATCTATAATCATTTTCCAACTATCAGCCAGACCAGCCGCAGGCGGACAGCCGACGGGCAGAAATTATTCTCTCTTCTCGGTCTTTTCCGGTTTTTCCACCGCTTCGGCCGCCGGCTTGGCTGCCCCTTCTTCAGCCTCGGCTTCCTCCGCCGGGGCTTCCTCTTCCGCCTCTACCGGCTTCTCTTCTTCAACCTTGATGACGACTTCCGTCACCTTGATGATCAATTGCTCGGGGTCGGTATGGACGGTAATATCCGGGTCGAGGACGATGTCTTTGACGAATATCCCCTGTTCCAGTTCGGTTAGTATACTTATGTCAACTTCTATCTGCGGCGGCACTTTTTCCGGCAGACATTCAATCTTGAGTTCATCAATACCCCGTGAAAGCATGCGTCCCTTGCCTTTCATGGCCGGTGCTTCCCCTACCAGGACAATGGGTATATCCATCTCCATCTTTTCGCCCTTTTTCACCTGATAGAAGTCCACGTGGAGCAATTGCCGGTTTAATATATCCCTCTGTATTTCGCGGACGAAGACGTTTCTGGGTTCTTGATCTCCCTCAACCTTGAGACTGACAAGGCGGGTGGTGCCGGCATGGGTAAGTATTTTCAGCAACTCGTCGGTTTTGCATTGCAGCGATTGTGATTTTAGATTATGCCCGAAGAGGTGGGCCGGCGTGATGCCCTGACGGCGCAAGAGCCGGGTCTTCTTCCCCAGCACCTCTCTCCTGGCGGCGTTTAACTTCATTTCTGGCATTGGTTTCCCCTTTCCGTCATCTCAATTTAATCATATTCAGTCGTAAAAATCAATTAAGCGGCTCGTAAACAATACCTTCCGAAATGATGGACAACAAAGAAGGGGGCATCGCCCCCTTCCAGAGTTATCCAGAGCCTCTTTCGCCTATCCCCGGTAAACGCCCTGGTAGTCTTTATTGTGGGC